>CAVFKU010000043.1:0-14234 GCA_963623245.1 Parabacteroides merdae | reverse complement strand
GCTTGAATACGACATACTCGCAGCCGTTAGCAATGCGACAGCCGATTTAACCGCGCCTAACTGCCAGTCGATCGTGAGATTAACCGGCTTTTGCCCATATGGGACCGAAGGCGAAGTGGTGCTATTCGCGCGTGACGGCGTTGCCTTGCCCACCGTGGCAGATCGGGCAGCACGAGCTATCGCTGAAATGAGTGATAATCACCTCGTCACCAACGGCGCATCCTCGGCGCAATAGCCTTAAGCCTCGTCTAAAGCCTCTAAGGGACGTTTATGCAAGCAGATTCAGCACGGAATACGTGGCGGTCAGCGCGATGAAGATAATTACGCCAGGGTTGAGCAGCGCAGCACGCAGACCACAACCAAACGGCAGCTGTTCTGGCGCATCGTAAAACTCCAGCTTGCGCACATTGCGGACGAACACCACAATGCCTGCAATGCACAAGGCCAGCATAGCTAACCCATACAATCCAGAAGCTATGAGGCCAGGATTATCCACCAATACCTGAATCTGCTCAGCATCACTCAGCGAGCTGTCATTCAGTTGTGTTGCAGCATCACCGGCAAGTGACACTATCAGCGGCGCCAGCAGTGAGCCTTGTGCGTTGAATATCATGTGCAGCAGTATCGAATAGCGCAAACGGCTGGTGCGCATGTACATATATCCAAACACCAAACCAACACCAAATGCATAGAAGAACTGGTAGATATTCAGATGAAACAGCCCAAATGCCAAGGATGACAACAGAATGGAGACCTTCTCGCCGTATCGGCGAGTGCGATCGATGATTTGCTTGCGGAATATCCATTCCTCGAGAATTGGCGCAAGTGCCACCACGAACAATGCATTAACCCACCAGCTCGAATCAAGCACCAAGTCGCTGACGTAATCGCTGGCTGTGCCGTCTGAAATAAGGCTCGCTAGACCTGTGCCAATGAGGTTACCTGCAAACGCAATCGGGAATAAGACAAGAAACATCATTAAGAAACGCTTGCCGCCGATGTTAAACTGACGCGTCGCTAGCGCCGGCACTCTAGAGAAGAGCAGCAGGCTCAACGGCATGGCGATAACGTACAGTGCCACATCAGAAATAACAAATGACATCCAAGAGGGAAAGCCTTGAGGGAAATACTGTTCAACTGACACTGCCAACAGAGAAGCGACAGCCAACCACACCACAATCAGCAAACAGAGCGCAAAGCCGACAGTGCTAAAGCGCCTAGAAGGTTTAGGCTGCGGTACAGGTGACGATTGTTGCAGAACTGCGCTCATGTGCAATCTCCTTCACGATGACATTGTTGTACATACTGGCGAACTAGTGCAGTTGCACTAGCGCAAAGCGCCTTCGATAAGACAAGTAATAAGAGCGGCGTAGGAGATGCCGGAGGCCTCCCAAGCCTTGGGATACAGGGAGATGGGGGTGAAGCCGGGCATGGTGTTAATCTCGTTGACCATCACAGTGCCGTCAGGCGTGACGAACGTGTCGACGCGGCTCAGGCCAGTACCGCCCACCGCCACGAATGCACAGCGAGCCACCTGACGCACCCGCTCGAGTGTCTCGGCAGGCAAGATGGCTGGCACTTGAACGTGCGAGGCGGAGGAATCGAGGTATTTGGAATCGAAATCATAGAACTGTTCGCCATCTTGACCGCGGCGGTCGAGCACAATCTCGCCAGGCTGGCTAATCTGCGGCTCGTCACCCTCACTGGGACACAATACGGCGCACTCGATTTCACGCGCGTCTATACCCTGCTCGATAAGCACCTTCCAATCATGCTTGCCGGCCTGCTCAATGGCTTCAGCGAGCGCTGCAGGCTCCTCCACTTTGGTAACACCAAAACTGGAACCGCTGCGCGATGGCTTGACAAACAGCGGGTATTGCAGTTTGGCCTGTTCGACCTGTTCGAGCGCTTCGGCTGCAGTAATTCGGCGCGCATCCACCGTCACGTCGGGCGCAGTGGGAATACCGGCCTCGTTCAACAGCACCTTGGTGTAGTGCTTGTCCATGCAGGCAGCGGAAGCAAAGACGCCGCAACCGACATAAGGCACGTCCATCATCTCCAGCAAACCCTGCACGTTGCCGTCCTCGCCATACATGCCATGCAGCACAGGGAACACAATGTCAACATGGCCGAGCGGCGCAATATTGGTGGGGTTGTGCGCCTCGGCCACAAAGAAACCATCTTTACCAAGTGAGACATCCAATATCACTGGACGCGAGGTGGCGGTGACAGCAACTTCGGGCATTGTCTCGCCGCTCAAGCTTGCATTACGCGGGTCAGGGCCGTCGACAATCCACTGGCCGGTTTTGGTGATGCCGATGGGCAGCACGTCGAATCGCTCGGTATCAATCGCATTGAGCACGCCAGCTGCAGACACGCAAGAGATTGAATGCTCCTCGGCGCGGCCGCCATATAACACCGCAATGCGCTTCTTGGTCATGACTTCTTCCTCTTGTTCTTTGCGTTTCTCAATCAGCTTCTGTCTTGTTGGACTGTGTTAAGCCATATCGGGCTATTCAACAGTGATGTCGTTGCCGAATAGTTGCGCGAGCATATCCGCGCAAGAGATACCTTCCTCAAGAACACGGTTCATAGACGACGCCAGAGGCGTGGGCACGCCGTACTGCTTGCCAAGCGCAACCACCGCCGCCGTGGTGGGCACGCCTTCAGCCACGCCGTTGCTTGCCTTGGCAGCTTCGTCCTTGCTCATACCCTTGCCTAAATTTGCACCAAACGTGTAGTTGCGACTCAAGGGCGATCCGCAGGTGGCGATCAAATCGCCTACGCCTGCCAAACCAGCAAAGGTCTTCGGATTCGCGCCGGCCGCTTCACCCAGAGCGGTGAGCTCAGCCAAACCGCGCGTCTCAATCATGGCAGCAGTGTTTTCGCCGTAACCCGCACCGCGAGCCATGCCGACCGCGAGCGCCACCACGTTCTTCAAACTACCGCACATCTCCAAGCCGATGACATCGGTGGTGACGAATGCTTTGAAATAGTCGGTGGTGCAAGCGCGCGCGACCTTCTTGGCATTATCGATATTCTCGCAAGCAACCACAGTGGCAGCGGGCTGTTCTAAAGCAATTTCCTTGCTGAGATTCGGCCCAGACACGGCGGCGAAATTGGCATCATCAAGACCCAATGATTCGCACACGACCTCGTCCATGCGCTTGTTGGTGTTGCGCTCGATACCTTTCATCAAACTCACAACAATGGCATCTGATGGAATCAAGCCGTTGAATGCTTCAAGGGCAACGCGCGCGAATTGGGCGGCAATGGCCACAACAACAATCTCGGCACCGCACACAGCTTCGGCGCGATCGCCCGTGGCTGTCATATTCGCGGGCAGCCGCTTGACAACAGGCAAGCGCACCTCGTTGCAATGGCGGTCACGAATGCCTTCGACGATCTCAGGCTCGATGGCCCACATCGTCACATCGTTACCTGCGTCAGCCAGCACTTTGCCGAAAGCGGTACCCCATGCTCCGGCACCTAGTACGGTAACGTTCACCATTCGCGCAACCTCCTGTACCTTGCAGCCGCCGCCACTCGACGCCGCTTGCACTGTTGTTAATGCTACTGCACAACACGCTGCATTGTGCGGTAATCCCAATAGCCAGCCGGCGCCTGAATGCCGCGAATCTCGGCCATGATCTCGCTCATGCGCACACGAATGCGCCGCGTCAGCTCGTCCGCAGCCTCGTCAGAGGGCCATTCACCCCACGATTCGCTGAACTCAAGCAGGTCAGAGTAATCAAGCTGGGCGTCGTAGCACATCACCACGTTCTTGCGCGGCCACGGCCACCAATGGTTAATGCTGGCAGCCCCCCATGTCACGGCGCAATACAGTGGCACCTGCTTGCCTAAGCGGCGCGAGGCTTCAAGCGCAATCATGCCCACGCCGTTCTTCATGCTCATCGGCCATTTCTGCGGGTCTCGCGTCACTGTGCCCTCGGGCCACACTGTCAAAGGCCGACCGGAGGTAAGAATGTCGACTGAAGTTTCTTCGATGATACGCGCTTTGCCGCTGCGGCGTTCGACCGGCTGCATGCCAACCAGCTGGAACCATTTGCCAATCAACGGCCACGAACCCATCTCGGCCTTAGCCATGTAACGCGGGCGGCGGCCTTGGTGGAACAGTGCCATCATCGGGATGAACACGTCATACATGGTCACATGCGTGGCGGCGGTGATGAATGGGCCGGTTTCAGGGATGTTTTCGATACCCCACGCGCGCACCTTGCTGCGAGTGCGCACCACGCGGTCGCAACCGGTAAGCAAACGCCTAGTGGCTTTGGGATTCTGCACCGCGATTTCCGCATCGTTGGCCTTGCGTGGGCCGCAGGGAAAATCATGGGTGATGTCTACGAGATGATGCCGCTTCGCAAGACGCGCGACCTGTTCGTCGCTTAACGCTTCGACAGCCGAGCGCGGCGAGGGCTTTCCTTTGGATACCATGCTTCCCATTGTGCCCCACAGTATGCCCGAGCAGTACGCCCGAGCAGTACGCCCGAGGCTTATGGAGGCTAGCCGGTATTGTCAGTCGAAGTTAGCACCGAGAGCGGCGAGTTTGCCGCGGAAGTCAGCGTAACCGCGGTCAATCAGCGAAATGCCGTGTACATCGGAAGGACCTTTGGCTGCAAGCGCGGCGATTAGGTGGCTGAAGCCGCCACGCAAGTCAGGCACGTCAATGTCTCGCCCAGTCAGAGGCGTCGGCCCGAAAATCACGGCGGAGTGCTTGTAATTGCGCTGTTGGAAGCGGCACGGCAAGGAGCCGAGGCACTCACGGTACAACTGCACCGTCGCGCCCATCTGCACCAGCGGCTTGGTGAAACCGAAACGGTTCTCATACACCGTCTCGTGCACGATCGACAAGCCCTTGGCCTGAGTGAGCGCCACCACCAGCGGTTGCTGCCAGTCGGTCATAAAACCAGGGTGCACATCCGTTTCGATAGCCACTGGCTTCAGATCGCCACCCGGATGCCAGAAGCGGATGCCCGCGTCGGTGATGTCGAACTCGCCGCCAATTTTGCGGAACACGTTTAGGAAAGTCATCATCTCTGGCTGCGTGGCCCCCTTGACAAAAATATCGCCATGTGTAGCGAGCGCCGCCGAAGCCCAAGAAGCAGCCTCGATGCGGTCGGTGAGTGCGGTGTGCGAATAGCCCTTCAACGATTTAACACCCTCAATACGGAACGTGCGATCCACGTCCACGGAAATAATCGCACCCATTTTCTGCAATACGGCCACCAAATCCATAATCTCCGGCTCGGTGGCAGCGCCCGACAACTCAGTTTTGCCTTCGGCCAGAACCGCCGCAAGCAATGTCTGCTCGGTGGCACCAACAGACGGGTACGGCAGGTGAATTTTCGCGCCGTGCAACCCGTTCGGAGCGGTGATATGAATGCCGTCCTCATGTTCCTTGTTCACATCCGCGCCGAGCTTGCGCAACGTCTCCAAATGGAAATCAATTGGCCGACCGCCGATATTGCAGCCACCCAACGCTGGAATGAACGCCTCACCCAAGCGGTGCAACAGGGGACCAGAGAACAGAATCGGAATGCGCGAGGAGCCGGACAGTGTGTCCACGTCAGCCACATTCGCAAGCTTGACGCTCGTGGCATCAATGGTGACCACGCCACCCGCCCCATCAACATCCACGCTCACGCCGTGCAATCGCAGCAGATCGGACACCACGTGCACGTCACGAATCTCAGGAACATTCCTTAGCACACTGACGCCAGGAGCAAGCAGCGCCGCCACCATCGCCTTGGAGACAAAGTTTTTCGCACCGCGCACCTTGATGGTGCCCTGCAACGGCCGGCCGCCTTCGACATGCAGCACATCATTCTTATCTTCAGCCACGATTCGCTCCTTGGTTCCTTCTCATGCGCCGCATTCCAGTTTGCCATATGCCATGTGCGCACAGCGTGAATATGAGCGCAAGTTGGTCGACAATTACACCGCACCAAGCAGCCCGCCGAACAATACCACCAGCAGCCCTGCCACTTCACATATGAAAAACAGAATGAAGGAAGCCCAACTGCGCGTGAGTACGTTCAGCGGTGAGTCCTTTTTAATCACCACCAACAGCCCTACCCATATAACAGCAAACACAGCCAGAGCAAAACCGGCAGCGATAATGCCAAGATTCGCAGCGTTGGCCACAATGGACGAGTCGCCATACACCACGTAGGTGGCGTACCAGAAGTTGAGATTCAGCAGCGACAGCCCGGCAATAAACTGTTCGAAGGCGAACGCCACCGCGAACAGGATGCGCCACAGCCAACGCTTGGAATCAACCACCGCCATACCTAAACAAGTGAATGCAATCAGCGTAGCCGTCCAAGAAAGAAAAGCCATGCCTTGCGAGGTGAACGCACTGAAAAATTCAGTTATTCGCGCTGTGTGGCGTGCAGCGAGCGAACGCCCAAGCCAATACGGGGCAATGACGGCCACGAGCACGCCGAGGAAATACACCGCCCAAGGCAGTGGACGTGAATGCCCCCGCTTGATGTCAGCCAACGACAAATCAGTGTCAGCGATGGTGGGCTGAGGATGCTTGGACACTTCCAGAACCTCAGCTTCGCTGTCGATGACCTCACTCACCTCGTTGCTAGAACGCCCACTCAAGGGCTCGTGCGAATGTGCGTCGCCTGCCATGCCACCCCCAAATTCGACTCAGGAATCCCAAAACTCACTGTTTGCAAGGGATGTGATTGGAGCGGACGACGGGAATCGAACCCGCGTAATCAGTTTGGAAGACTGAGGCTCTACCATTGAGCTACGTCCGCGTGGCATCCATGCGCCGGCGCGACCGGTGCAACGAAAGCCGTGTGCCATTATACACAGGTCAGGCAGACGCCACGCAATTCACACGCACGCAATTCACACGCACGCAATTCACACGCACGCAATTCACACGCACGCGGTTCACACGCTTTGCGCATATGAAGCCTTCAGTCAAGCACCCTCAGGATGGAAGGTTCTCCGGTGACGAAATCAAGCGACTGCACAGCCTCGACGGTGGCTCGCAACGTTTCCTCGTCGGTGAAGTGCGTGACCAGACGCAATTGCTGAATTTCGCCGTCGTAGCCTGGGTCGGTGAGCGTGGGCTTCAAGTCCTGGTTCACGCCGTTGATGGACACGCCGCGATTGGCGAACTCGGCGGCAATAGCGGCGAGTACGCCCGGCTTGTCATGGATGAGGAAGCGCACGGCGAACGCGGCCTTGGAGGCGTTGATCGGAGCTTTCTTCAGGTTCTTGTACAGCGGGATCGCAGGGCCGGTGCAACCGGCAGCAATATGCCGCGCCACGGTGACCACGTCACCCACCACGGCTGAGGCGGTGGGAGCGCCGCCGGCACCGCGACCGTAGAACATCAGGTCGTCGGCAGCTTCAGCCTTGACGAACACGGCATTGAACGAGCCATGCACGCTGGCCAGCGGGTGGCTTTCGTTAATCAGTGCCGGATAGACGCGCGCGGAAACGCCCGCCTCACCGTTCTCAACCACGGCGAGCAGTTTGATGACCTTGCCCTCGGCAGTGGCGGCGGCAATGTCGTCAGCGGTAATCTTCGTGATACCCTCGACGCTCACATCGTCGATGGTGACGCTGGTATGGAATCCGAGCGTAGCCATGATGGCGGCCTTGTTGGCGGCGTCGTAACCCTCGATGTCGCCGGTGGGATCAGCCTCGGCATACCCCTTGGCCTGCGCGTCCTTCAGCACATCATCGAAATCGAGACCCTTGGTGGTCATCTCGTCCAAAATGTAATTGGTGGTGCCGTTGACAATGCCGAGCATGCTGGTCACTTTGTCGCCCACCAGCGATTCGCGCAACGGACGCAGGAACGGGATGGCGCCGCCCACGGCCGCCTCGAAGTAGATGTCGACGCCCTTGGCTTGAGCCGCGGCATAAATTTCCGGGCCATGCTTGGCAATCAGCGCCTTGTTGGCAGTGACCACCGACGCGCCGGATTCGATGGCCGCGAGCACGAACTTGTGCGCCACGCCAGTGCCGCCGATCAGCTCGATCACGATGTCACAGCTGGTGGCCACGGCCATCGTGTCGGTGGTGACGATGGACTTGTCAATCCAAGGATACGGGTCAGTTTCCGCCGGGTCGAGGCAAGCGACGCCGGTCAGTTCGATGGGCCGCCCGATGCGCGCGGCCAGTTCGTCCTTTTGCTCGACGATCAGACGAGCGGTTTGCGAGCCGACCGTGCCAGCTCCCAGCAGACCTACGCGAATCGGCGTTTCGTTGTCAAATACCACTTCTCGGGAACCTTCCTTGTTGAGTGACGTGCAACCTCACGCCATTCTACGGATGGAATATGACGAGCGCGAAGCGTGTAGTCGAGAAATCTTAAGGCTATTCGCTCACATCGAAGGCGAGCAGATCATCAACACTCTGGCGGCGGAGCATGACATGGGCGCCGGATTCACTCACAGCCACGACCGCGGGGATGGGTGCCTGATTGTAATTGCTGGCCATCGTGCGGCCATATGCACCGGTGACCGGCACGGCGAGGATGTCGCCGCGCGTGATGTCGGCGGGCAACTGGCACTCGCGCACTACGATATCGCCGGATTCACAGTGCATGCCCACCACGCGCGAAAGCTTGGTTTCAGGCACACCTTCACGATTCGCCAAACGCGCGGTGTAGTCAGCGGCATAGAGCGCCGGGCGAATGTTGTCACTCATGCCACCATCGACAGACACATACACACGCTCGTCGATCGGGTTACCTTGCGTGTCTTTCGCGTCGGTCAAATGCACGGGCTTGACGGTGCCCACGCGATATAACGTGACGCCGGCGGGCGCGACAATCCAGCGCCCCGGCTCGAAACTGATGACGGGCGCGGGCATGCCGAGCGCACGGTTGATCACACCGACTGCCTCGGCCAGGCGCTTGAGTTCGGCGCGCACGTCCATCGAATCCTCGCCGTCGGTGTAGGCCACGGAATAACCGCCGCCGAGATCGACCTCGGGCAGGGTATAGGCGTCGGTGGCATAGAAGGTCTTGCGTAGCAACATCATGCGCTTGGCGGCTTGGATGAAAGCGTCGGCGTCGTGGATGTTCGAGCCGATATGCGAGTGGATGCCGACGAGTTCGAGGTCGCCTGCATGCGAGTGGATGTCTTTGAGCACGGCCAGCGCAGGGCCGCCGGCCACGGTTTCCATTGCGGCGGTGAATGCCTTGTCATCGAGCATGGCGGGCACACCAAGCACATCAAGTACGGCAGCATCAGCGCCGGCGGGCAACAGCGGCACACCGAACTTCTGATCTTCGTGCGCGGTGGAAATGTATTCGTGGCCGCCTGCGTGGATGCCGCAGGTGACTCGCAGCATCACCTTGGCACGCTTGCCCAGCCGATGTGCGATGGCGGCGATACGCGCCGGTTCGTCCGGCGAATCCACCACGATTTTGGCGAAACCCTGTTCGACGGCAAGCGCAATTTCCTCGTCGGACTTGTTGTTGCCGTGCAACACCAAGCGGCGAGACGGCACACCGGCGGCCAACGCAATGCGCATCTCACCCATCGAGCACGTGTCCACAAGCATGCCAGCGGAGGTGACCAAACGCACGATTTCCTTGGACAGGAACGCCTTGCCCGCAAAGCTCACGTGCGTAGTGGAGGTGCTAAACGCTTCGGCCGCGGCCTCGACGAATGTGCGCGCGCGTTCGGCCACCTCGTCAGTGTCGATAAGGTAGAGCGGCGAGCCGAACTCATCAAGCAATTGCGCGCCCGCACGCCCGTGAAAGGTGAGCGCGCCGTTCGCGTCGATGTCGGTAGCCTTGGGCCAGATTGGTGTCAATGCCATAGTCACAGCAGTCTTTTCAATCACATCTTTTCGGGGGCGGTGACGCCGAGCAGGTCAAGGCCGGAGACGATGACAACACGCACCGCGTCGTTGAGCTTGAGGCGCGCAGCAGCACGCGCCGGTTCGGGTGCCTTGGCAATGCGCAGTGCCTCGGCCGCCTCGCCTTGCGCTTCCGGCTCAGTCAGTTCCATCGGCACCACGCGCTCCACGTTGTACCACTTGTGGTAGGTGGCAGCAAGATCCTCCAAGTAATGCGCCACGCGATGCGGCGCACGCAGGTCGCCCGCCTCACGCAACACGGATGGCCACTGGGCCAGCGCCGCCAGCACCTCGCCATCGGCGGTAGTATCAAGCAAAGCCAAATCGGCCCCCTCGCGCGTAAGACCTGCGGCTGCCGCATTGCGATCCACGTTGCACGAGCGCGCGTGCGCATACTGCACGTAATACACCGGGTTCTCGTTGGAATGCGAGGCCAACAGGTTCAGGTCGATATCCACCGGAGAGTTGTAGTCGGTACGCGCCAGCGAATAACGCGAGGCGTCCACGCCAATCGCTTCGACCAAATCATCGATGGTGACGACGTTGCCAGCACGCTTCGACATGCGCACGGCCTTGCCGTCCTTCATCACGTTGACCAGCTGTCCGATGAGAATCTGCATGTTCTCGCCCGGCTTGTCTCCGAACGCGGCGCACATGGCCATCATGCGGCCGATGTAGCCGTGATGATCGGCGCCGAGCATATAGATCGCCACGTCGGCCGGATTACTTGAACGGTGTCGCTTGTCCCAGTAATAGGCAATATCGGCCGCGAAATAGGCAAACTCACCGTTCGACTTGATAATCACGCGATCCTTGTCGTCGCCATGCTTGGTGGACTCGAACCAAGTGGCGCCGTCCCTCTCGTAGATGTCGCCGCGCCTCTTCAGCTCCTCAATGGCCTTGCCCACTTGGCCGCTGTCGTACAGGCTGTTCTCGTGGAACCACACGTCGAAACGCACGCGGAAATCATTCATGGACTTGCGAATCTCGTCGAACATCATCGGCACGGCGCGCTTGCGGAACTCCTCGCGTACCTCGCTATCGCTTTCGCCCAGCGGCTCGCCCTCCTCATTCAAGCCCTGATCGGCATGTTGCAAGGAGGTCAAATCCACGCCGTCACGTTCGGCCTCGCTGACCACGCGAGCCGCGATTTCATTAATATACGCACCTTTGTAGCCGTCACATGGCGTTTCGACACAATAGCCCTTATCTTCCAAGCCGGCGGCGGCGGCCCACGCGGCGACGAGCGACTTGGCGAAACGGTTGATTTGCTCGCCGTGATCGTTGAAGTAATATTCGCGCACTACCTTCGCACCGTTGGCTTCCAGCACGCGAGCCATCGAATCGCCCACGGCGGCCCAGCGGGTGCCGCCGATGTGAATCGGGCCAGTGGGGTTAGCAGAGACGAACTCAAGGTTCAGCGTCTCGCCACCCAAGTGATCGTTCTTGCCATAAGTCTCGCCCGCCTCAAGCACGGCATCGACCACTGCGGCAGCCGAGGCGGAGTCGAGCGTGATGTTGATGAAGCCAGGGCCGGCCACCTCCACCGAGGCGATACCTTCGGCCTTAGCGAGTTCTGTGACGAACAGTTCGGCCAAATCGCGCGGATTCATGCTGGCTTTCTTGGCCAGCTGCATGGCCGCGTTGGAAGCCCAGTCGCCGTGCGCACGATCTTTCGGGCGCATGACGGCGAGCTTGTCCACAGACGGCACAAGGTCGTCAGTCAACGCACCAGCCTTGCCGGCCGCGACGAGGTTATGGGCAACGGTTGAAATCAGTTCACTTAACGCTTCAGGGCTCATTCGCTCCAGTTTAATGCCCACTCAACCCAAAGGGGGCAGGCACACGCCAACCCCCAAAGGTATACACCATATACGCATCTCACATGGCATATATTCGTGATATATATTCGTGGCATATATTCGCGCAATGCGAATACTGTTTTAGCCTTCCGCCATCTTAATCTTCGGATACAGCGTGGTCATTGTTGCATATCTGCGCCTGCTGGCAACGAGAGTCGACAGCGCAAGCGCCCCAACGAGGAAACCAAGCAGCACCGCAACAGACGAGGCCATGTAGCTCGGGTCAAGACCGCACATAGCAACCCTGAAGCCCTTCACCACATAGGTCATCGGCAAGAATGGGTTCAGCCAGTTGAAGACTTCAATTTCCGCCTCAATCGGGAATGTGCCGGCTGCAGTGCACAACTGCAACATCAGCAGCACAATAATAACCACCATGCCAGGCGTGCCAAGCCAAGCCCTCAATAGCTGAATGATTGCCATAAAGGCAAGCGCGACCAGCAAGCCGAAGGCGTAATACTGCGGCACGAAGTTGACGGTGAACCCAAGGCCGAACTGGATCAATGCAAGCAGCACCAGCACCTGAACCAGCGCAATACAAGCCATTGGCAGGTAGCTGGAAAGCACTGCAGCAAAACTCGATGCCTTGCTCATAAGAATGCGGCCGTTGAGCGAACGCAGAAGGAAGGTAATCATAAGGCATCCCACCCACATGCCGAGGGCAATAAAGTAAGGCGCGAAGCCGGTGCCGTAATTCTTAACCGTCGTGATGTTCTCGCCTTGCGCAGAATCGCCATTAGCAGTTACAGGATCGCTCATCATCTCGGTTTTTGCGTCACTGTTCTTAACGTTGTCTGCCATCTCTTCCTGACCGTCAACCAAGCCGTCTTTCAGTTGGGCCATACCGTCTTTTGCAGTCGTTAAGCCTTCTGTCAAGGTTTGTGAGCCTTCAGCAAGCTGCGTTGCACCGCTGGCGATTTGCTGTGAGCCGCTTGCCGCACTGGCAGCACCAGACTTCAGCTTCCAAGCGCCACCGCTCAACGTCTTGATATTGGAGTTCAGCGTTCCAATACCGCCTGTGATGGCAGCAGAGCCATTCTTAGCGGACGTGATCGCACTCGTCAATGTTGGGGACGCCGCAGCCAGTTGATGCGCGCCCGTTGAGAGAGCTGCAACCGAACCAGTCTTACTGGTCAAGGTTGACTGCATAGTGTTCAACCCTTGATTCACCTGTGCAGCACCGCTGGCAAGCGTTGGAGCTGACTTGGCGGCGCTATCAACATATGCTGTGTAGGTGTTCAGGCTGGCATTCAAGCCAGGGTTACTTCTTGTGCCATCACCGTTGTAGCCACTTTCCAATGTGGTAATTCCAGCATCGAGAGCTGCGTAACCTGATTCCACGGTAGTCAGTGCCGTCACAGCACCAGCTTTGCCGGATGCTTCAGCCAACGCTGTTACCTTTTCACTGACAGCACTAAGGGCTGTTTGAGCCTCTGGACTCCCTGCACTTTTAGTAGTAACTGTCTGGACGTAAGTCTCGAGCGCTGCTTTATACGCTGCTGTTGCAGCTTCAACATTAGCCCCAGCTGCTGCCGCCTGCTTTGCTGTATCAACGGTGGTCTTGAACTGGTCAGAACCCGTCTTCAGCGATGTCAAGCCTCCTGAAATTTTGGCCGAACCTGAAGTCAACGCCGCTGAATTCCCGCTCAACGCGGACAGACCGTTGCTTAATGTGGAAGCACCTTGGCTGACTGCATCAGAACCATAAATCAACGTGCCCGAAGTCGACTTATCACCAAGCGACGTGCTCAGAGTTGAAACAAGCGTGTCAATACCATTCGCCAACTGCGTGGTGCTTTGCGGCAACGTGGAGACACTTGACTCCAATGTGCTCAATCCGTCAGTAAGCGCGCGAGAACCACTCGCCAGCTCAGAGTTAGACGCCGTGGCCTCTTCCAGCTTTTGAGCACCGTTTGCCAGCGTTGTTGTGCCAGCATCTAACTGATTCAAGCCATCTTCCAAGGTTGTTGCACCGTCAGACAGCGTGGTCAGGTTCACTGTAATCGTGTTTGAGCCGTCCTTAGCGCTCTCCAGACCTTCATCGAGCTGAGTTGCACCATCCACAGCATCAAGCAGCTGATCGCTGGCTTTCGTAAGCTGAACAAAGATGTTGTCGTAATATTCCTGCTGAATCTTGCCGTCTAGCTCAGCTTTTATCTTCGTCACCATTGAATTGCCAACAGTCGAGGCAATCAAGTTAGTTGAAGGGTTGAAATACACTTCAAGCTTGGCTTTTTGGGGGTTATCTGAATCTGCTGAGGCAATATTCTTAGTGAAGTCCTTTGGGACGATGAGCGCCATATAATAGTCCCCATTTTTTAGACCTTCAACTGCCTGACTGCGAGAAGTTTGCTGCCAATTGAAGCCGCTCGCTTCCCCCTCTTTCTTGTTCTCGTTGTTCTCAAGCAGTGAAGCGTAGAGTTCTTCGCCAACATTGCGTTTCTCGCTGCTCACAACAGCGCCCTTGTCTTCAATTACCACTGCCGCTGGCACCTGGTATAAGTTCCC
>CAVFKU010000042.1:12636-14395 GCA_963623245.1 Parabacteroides merdae | reverse complement strand
GTGTGGGACTTTCGTGACTTGCTTGCCGCCTCGGCCCATTGGCGTTGCGCCGCTGTCAGATGTTGCTCGCGTTCCCCTCCTTGCAATGCGCCGGCGGGACGCAAAGCGTGGCAGATGGCCAGGGCCAGCGCGTCGGCGGCGTCGGCCGGGGTGGGCATGACGTTGAGATTGAGCATGCGCGTCACCATGCGTTCGACCTGCACCTTCTGCGCGTGACCGTCGCCAGTGATGGCGAGTTTCGCTTCGGTCGGCGTGTGCAACGCGACCGGGATGCCGCGTTGGGCCGCAGCGAGCATAGCCAGTCCGGCGGCCTGGGCGGTGCCGAGCACGGTGTTGCGGTTCGACTGGGCGAACACGCGCTCGATGGACACGATGTCGGGCGCGAACCGCTCGATCTTGGCGGACAGGCCGTCATAGATGGCAAGTAGGCGCAAGTCCTGCGAGCAATCCGGCGAGGAACGCACCACATCCACATGGATAAACGAAAGCCGGCGGTGCGCGCCGGCTTCAATCACGCCGACCCCGCAACGGGTGAGCCCGGGGTCGACGCCAAGGATGATCACGGTCCGATTACTCCTCGTCCAGCTGGGCCATCACCTCGTCGGATGCGGTCCAGTTGAAGTAGATGTTCTGCACGTCGTCCAGATCATCGAGATTGTCGATGAGCTTGGTGACCTTGCGGGCATCCTCGAGGGAGAGGTCGACCTCGTTCTTCGGGGCCATCACCAAATCGGCGGAATCGTACTCAAAACCAGCGTCCACCAAGGCCTGACGCACGCTGTGCACTTCGGAAGGGTCGGTGACGACGACGAACATCTCGCCTTCATCGGTCACGTCCTCGGCGCCGGCTTCGGCGGCCTTCTCGAACAGGTCGTCGAAATCGACACCCTCGGACGGGATGGCGATCTGCCCCTTGCGCTCGAAGTTGAACGACACGGAGCCGGAGGTGGCCAGCGAGCCGTTGCCCTTGGTTAGGGTGGAACGCACTTCGGCGGCCGCGCGGTTGCGGTTGTCCGTCAGGCATTCGATGATCAGACCCACACCGGCGGGGGCATAGCCCTCATAGACGATCTCCTCGTAGTTGGCGCCGCCCGCCTCCTCGCCGGAACCGCGCTTGACGGCGCGCTTGATGTTGTCGGCCGGCATCGAAGCTTTCTTGGCCTTGTAGATGGCGTCATACAGCGACGGGTTGCCGTCCGGGTCGCCGCCGCCCATACGGGCAGCGATCTCGATGTTCTTGATGAGCTTGGCGAACAGCTTGCCGCGCTTGGCGTCGATGGCGGCTTTCTTGTGCTTGGTGGTCGCCCACTTGGAATGGCCTGACATAATGCTCCTCTAGGGGATGAACGAATACTTAGAACAAACGTGACGATTGTATGGCGTTAAGACGACAACACGGGCGGCGACGCATTGGTTTCACCGCCCGCGAGCAGCCGGTTCAGGCCGTGGCCGCCGTGAAGTCGTCGGCGGAATCGACCTGCACGCGCCGCTCAAGCACCTTCAAAATCTTGTCGCGAGCCTCATCCACCTTGACACCGTTGAGCTGACTGCCGTCGCGGAAACGGAAGCTCACCGCATTGTTGTTCATATCCTCCTCACCGACGATGAGGATGAACGGCACCTTGGACTTCGAAGCATTGCGAATCTTCTTGCCGAAGCGGTCGTCGGAGGAGTCGATTTCGCAACGCACCATCTCGTCTTCCAAAGACTTGACAAAATCGATCAGATGCGGCGCGAACTCGTCGGCCACCGGCACGCC
>CAVFKU010000042.1:3731-12626 GCA_963623245.1 Parabacteroides merdae | reverse complement strand
CACCTGCACCGGGGCGAGCCATGCGGGGAATGCACCGGCATAATGCTCCAGCAATACAGCGAAGAAGCGTTCGATGGAACCGAACAGGGCGCGGTGAATCATCACTGGGCGTTGGTGCGTGCCGTCGGCGGCGATGTATTCGAGGCCGAAGCGCTCAGGTAGGTTGAAGTCAAGCTGGATGGTCGACACCTGCCAAGTGCGCCCGATAGCATCACGAGCCTGCACCGAAATCTTCGGACCATAGAACGCGGCGCCCGCCGGATCGTCCACCAAATCAAGGCCGGATTCCTTGGCGACTTCGGCAAGCGTGTTGGTGGCTTCCTCCCAAATCTCGTCGGAACCGACGTACTTGTCGGGATCTTTGGTGGACAGCTCCAGATAGAAGTCATCCAAGCCGAAGTCCTTGAGCAATCCGAGCACAAAGGTCAACAGACGCTTCAATTCGTCCTTCATCTGCTCGCGGGTGCAGTAGATGTGCGAATCGTCTTGGGTCAGCCCGCGCACGCGGGTCAGGCCATGCACCTCGCCTGACTTCTCATAGCGGTAGACAGTGCCGAACTCGAACAGGCGCAACGGCAACTCGCGGTAGGAACGCTGACGGGACTTGAAGACGAGGTTGTGCATCGGGCAGTTCATCGGCTTTAAGTAATAATCGAAGCCCTGCTTGGTGACGTTGCCCTGCTCGTCCTTCTCCTCATCCAAGCGCATCGCTGGATACATGCCGTCCTTGTACCAATGCAGGTGGCCGGAGGTCTCATACAAGCCGCCCTTGGTGATGTGCGGAGTTTGCACGAAGCTGTAATGATGCTTGCGGTGCATCTGACGCGAGTAATCCTCCATAGCGTTGATTACCGCAGCGCCTTTCGGATGGAACGCCGCGAGCCCTGGGCCAATCTCCTCTGGGAAGGAGAACAAATCCATTTCGGCGCCGAGCTTGCGATGATCGCGCTTGGCAGCTTCCTCAAGCCGCGTCTGGTACGCTTTCAGATCTTCCTTGGTGGCGAACGCGGTGCCATAGATGCGCTGCAGCATCGGGTTCTTCTCACTGCCACGCCAGTAGGCAGCAGCCGAACGCTCCACCTTGAACGCCTTGATATAGCGGGTGTTCGGCAAGTGTGGCCCGCGGCACAGATCCTTCCACACCACATTGCCCTCGCGGTCGACATTGTCATAGAAGCTCAGTTCCTTGCCGCTGATTTCTGTGGCGGCTTCGGGGTCGAGATGCGCTTCCTTGTCTTCGATGAGCTCGCGCTTGAACGGCTGATCAGCTTCCTCGTCCAGCGCCTCCTGCTCGCTGACCACACGGCGACGGAACGCTTGGGAGGACTTGATGATGCGCTGCATGCGCTTCTCGATCTCTTTGAGATCGTCTGGAGTAAACGGCGTGTCGACTTCGAAATCGTAATAGAAGCCGTCCTTGATGACTGGGCCGACACCAAGTTTGGCGTTCGGATAGATTTCCTGCACCGCTTGTGCCATGACGTGCGTGGCGGAATGGCGCATGATGGCCAAGCCATCCTCGGAGCCGAGGGGCACAGGTTCGAGCGCGTCGCCGTCGTTCAGCGGGGTGTACAAGTCGCGCGGTTCGCCGTTGATACGCACCGCGATAATGTCCTTGTCGTCGGCGAACAGCTCGACGCCGGTGGTGGTCGCTTCCACCTCCTTCGCTTCGCCGTTGAGCATGATGGAGATGGATTCGCTCGCCATAATCGCGTCCTTTGCTATCTGGGCCCGCGGTACCAATGTGCAGGCCTGGACTGGTTGTCAACAGTGGACACGATAGGCAGGTCGCGCGACAAACCGCCAGACATGTCGCGCACTGTTTTGTATCGGGAGTACGAAAAAGACCTCGGAACAATCCGAGGTCTTGGCGGCTCCCGCGGCTGGGCTTGAACCAGCGACATTCTGATTAACAGTCAGACGCTCTGCCAACTGAGCTACGCGGGAATGTCGTCCGCAAGTTGCCTTGCGCACAAGTCATAGAGCTTAGCGCAACCCCTCGCCAACGCAAACTTGAAGCCCCTCACCGGCGTGTCTTTGCTGTTAGAGCGAAACCGTGGTCAGCGGCATGGCCGAATCAATGGAAAAATCTGGGGCACTTGGCTTAACACCTGCCTCAACCAAATTGACCCCCAGCATGGCTACCATGGCGCCGTTGTCGGTGCACAACGCGAGTTCGGGGATGCGCACCTCAACTCCATCGCGCTCGCCGTATTCTGCCAGTTTCGCTCGAAGTTGCGAGTTGGCAGAAAAGCCTCCGCCGACGATCAGCGTGTCGGCATTATATTGTGCGCAGCCACGCATGGCCTTTTTGGCCAGCACCGTAGCCACCGAATCAGCCAGCGAAGCGCACACGTTGTCAATAGGAATTGCATGCCCTGCCACCTGCTCACCTTCCACCCAGCGAGCGATAGCGGTCTTAACGCCAGAGAAGCTAAAATCATACGGGTGCTTCGCACCAGCCTGGCCCTGGGTGAGACCTTGCGGCACCTTAATGGCCGTCGGATCACCGCCCTGCGCGTGACGGTCGATATGCGGGCCGCCTGGATAAGGGAAGCCCAACAGTCGCGCCACCTTGTCGAAACACTCGCCGGCCGCGTCGTCCAGCGTGGTGCCCACCACTTGAATCGAGCGCGCAATATCGTCCACATGCAGCAACGAGGTGTGCCCGCCGGAAACGATCAGCGCGAGCGCGTTGGCTGGAAACGCGCCGAATTGCAGTTGCGTGACGGCGATATGCCCGATGACATGGTTGATGCCATACAACGGCTTGCCGCTCGCCCATGCCAACGCCTTGGCGCCGGAAACACCCACGGCCAGACATCCTGCCAAGCCGGGGCCGGCTGATACGGCAATGGCATCCACGTCGCTCAAGGTCATATCCGCCTCGGCCAACGCCCGGCTCACGCACGGCACGAACGCTTCGGCGTGCGCACGCGAGGCGATTTCGGGGATCACTCCCCCATAGCGCGCATGTTCCTGCATGGAGGAGGCGACCACATTGGTCACGAGCGTGCGGCCACGCACCACGGCGGCCGCCGTCTCGTCACAGGTGGATTCGATGCCGAGCACAATCGGTTCGCTCATTGTTGCACTCCTTGCCTGCCTGATTGGAAGCCGACGACGCGCGGCTGAAGATCAAGGCTCATCGTATAGGCATCCACACCTTCGGGCTGATAGTAGCGTTTGCGTAAGCCCAAGCGAGTGAAGCCAAACTGTTGGTATAAGGCCAGCGCGGCATCATTATCGACGCGAACCTCAAGTAACATGCGCCGCGCGCCCTGCTGTTTCGCTTCGTCTATTAGCCGTCGCAGCAGCGCCGAAGCGATGCCCTGACGCTGATATGCCGAGCCGACGCCAATGGTCATCAATTCAGCATCGTCGCCGTCATACCAGAACCCCGCATAGCCACGAATGGTACTGCCATCCACATCCATCAGATACGTGCGCGCCGGAGCGGTCAATTCCTGACGTATCGCGTTCTCGCTCCACGCGCTACCCGCGAACAATTCTCGTTCCAGCGCGGCGAATGCTTGGATTGCTTGCCGTTCCTCAAGCTCGGTGACGTTGACGATCATCGGTTGGCCTTCGCGGTGCCGCCGTGGCCGAGCACATGCTTGAGCGGATTGGGCACTTCAACGTCAGGGCGGCGTAAATACAACGGTTCGACAGGTACCTCTGTGGCGTTTGACAACGCTTCAGCAGCGAACAAGCGCAAGCCCTGGGCGCCTTGATCAAGCACCGATTCGTCAACGATGTCACCAAGTCGGTTGAGACCATCGAACACACCGGCATATTTGCCCGCACCATGCCCGACAACATCCACCATCACATCGGCGTTGATGGCGCGAGCATATTCCTCAACTACAGTGTTGACCCGTTCGACGATATTGGCCGGATAGTCAATATCCATGCTAATCAGCGGCTCGGTAGCATCCCCTGCCGGCACGCTCGCACACAGTTCAAAATACAGCTGCTTGCGACGCGCGTCGTTGACAGCAAGCGTAAGTACATGCCGCTGCAATGCCAAACTCTCACCTCGCCTGATGAGATTCCAGCGATGTTGCGGTTCCAGCACATTGCACCCAATCAGCGTCGCGCCGGTGACGAACGAGAGCGCCTTGGCTGTCACAAGACCTGCGCGCAAACCGGTGAACGGCGCGGGACCGACCCCCGTCACGATACAGCTGATGTCATTGGAGCCGAGCCCTGCTTCCTCGAGCGCGCGCGCGATATTGACTTGCAGCTGCTCGACATGGGTACGCGAGTCGGTTTCCACAATGGGCTCATGCCCGACTATGCCGACAGTGGAACCATACGAGGTGTCAACTACCAACACCGTTTGCCCATCCACGCCCATATGTGCCAATTGCCCTTCACTTCCCGATAACACGTTGCAATCGTTGCGGCCAGTCGCCTCCGACCGGCACCAAAGTGACGATTCTAGTACCCGCGCTGGTCGGCTCCTCACTGTTAGCGGCGGCGTTCAACGAACGGTCGATATGAATTTCGAGACGTTCCGGCGCAAGAGCCGCGGCCATCTGCTCCCCCCATTCCATCAGCACCACGGTATTCTCGCCTGGGTCTTCCAATTCCTCGTCTAAACCTAAGGATTCGAGTTCGTCCAGCAGTTGGGCAACCGCAGCCTGGCCTGGGGCGCAATCCGCTGAGCCGAGCCGGTATGCGTCCACATGCACCATGTGCACCGGTGCACCGTCCGGCAGATGCCCATTCAATTCACGCGCAATGGTGAACGTCGGGGAAACAACAGGCTCTTGGATGCCAAGCCCCGCGCCGAAACCTTGGGCGAATGTGGTTTTGCCGGCTCCCAGAGGGCCAGACAAGGCCAACACGTCCGCATCGCGCACGATGCGCGCGACATTGCCACCGAGACGGCGCATATCCTCGTCGTTCGGTACTTCGATACTCAATGAGCTCAATGAACTCAAAGAGCTCAATGACTTCAATGAACTCGAAGAGCCTGATGCACTTAGAGCAGCGGGTTGCAGGTTCGGCTCCATCACGCCCTACCCTTCGCGGCAATACATTCGATGCTGTGTTCCAAGGCATACAGTGGATCACCGCCGTTAGTCTTGCTTTGTTCGTCCGCCCAAGCGAGCGTCTGAATACAACGCGACAGACCATCCGAAGTCCAGCCCCCCAGTCGCACGCGCTGCAGCATCCAGCTAGGCATCCCCGCTTCTGCGACGGAAATAGTACCGGATTTGACCGCCGCCGCCTTGGCTAGCGTGCGCAGTTTTGAGGCGAGGGCGCCGATGAGTGCAATCGGTGCAATCCCCTGTTCCACAGCGGAACGCATCATGACGATGGCATCCGCCGTGCGCCCATCAAGCGCAGCGTCAGCAACAGCGAAGCCGGTGACCTGCGCATTGGCCGTCAGATATTGGTTCACGCGGTTCAACCCAATCGGATTGTCGTCGAAATCAAAACACAGTTGCTTGCACATGGCCGCCAATTCACCGGTGCGCTCGCCCAGCACATCGACCAATTGTTGGGCCGCCATCGGCTCCACGCGGCGCTTGCGCTTCTCGAACTGCGCAAGCACGAAATTAAGCTTGGCTTCCGGCTTCTTCAAATCCGGCACGGCTTCTTTACCTGCTCCAGCGCGCACCAATTTGTCGACCAGCGCCTTGCCTTTGACGCCGCCTTCATGCTGGCAGATGACGATGCTGGATACACCAGGCTCGGCACACGCCTGTTTACAATAGGCGACCATCGCCTCTCCCAGCTTGTCGTCGGCGCTTTGCAGGTTCGCCACATGCACCACCGACGTGTCCGCCAGCAGCGAGGGGCTCACAGCTTCATCGAAGGCGTATTGATCGCAAGCCGAGGCATCCAACTCGACAAGTTCGGCATCTTCGCGCGCGTTGAGCGCCTGATGGCACAGGTCACGCGCGGTTTGCTCGTTGAGGAAGGAATCCCCGCCGAATACCACACGAAAGGGCGCACCTGCTGCTTGCTTTGCCATACGTCCCAATCTCCCCATATCGCTGGACATCGGTGTATTGCCCAGATGCGCCTTACGCCGAATATCAGTGAAGAAAACGGCGGGTGTCGCGCAGCCATATGGACAGGCGGTTGCGGGCACTGGCGGTGAAAGGCGTGCCATTCTCTGCTCGATACGATTGGCAGGAGCGCTGTGCCCTCGATGAATCACCGAGACGCTGACGACGCATAACGCGACGAATCGACGCCACGCACCATAGCACCAGTATTTCAACACCTAAGAGGGCTATAGCGCCGGTCAAGCCATGCGCCCAAGGCAGGACAGCAGCGTTGCTACCACCCAGCCACCGGGCCACCACCTCCATCACCCGCGTGCCGCAGGACGACAGCCATTCCAAGCAGAAAGCCAAGTCGGCATTGCACCATGCGCACGCCAACGCCGCCAAGCCGGTGAGCGTGGAAAAATCGACCACCGGCGCCACCAGCACATTCGCAGCCAAAGACCATACTGGCAACTGTGGCTGCATCAACACCTGAATCGGCATCGTGGCCAGTTGCGCCGCCGAAGTGATAGCCAGCGCTTTCGCCAGCACATCGGGCAACAGCAGGACATAACCCCGCGCAATCGGTTCGGCAAGCGCGGTAATGCCCAACACCGCGGCGCACGACAGCGCGAATCCGAAGCTATTTGCCATCGAGGGCGCAACCAGCAGCGTGCCTATCGTCGTGCAACACAAGGCGCTCACCACTTGATATTTGCGCCCCACAGCCAAAGTGAGAGCGCCGAAATAGCCCATCACCTGTGCCCGCAGCACCGAATCGCCAGGTGCCATCAGCGCGGCCAACAGCGTATAACTCAAGGCAATAAGACCTGCGGTTGGTATGCGATGCAAGAGCACCCGCGCGCAAAGCCGGCGCACCAGAGCAGCCACCAGCACAAAATGCCCACCGGAAACGGCCATCAGATGCATGATGCCAGCGCGAGCGAACACCTCCTCCATGTGCGCGGCAAACACTGGGTCGATGGCATCGACATCCCACTGGCCGCCTGAAGACACATAATCCTGCCCGAGAAAACCTAAAGTAAGCCCCGGAACTAACACCTTGCCTTGGTCGGACAGCTTAGACGCCGCATCAAAGAAGCGCTCATGCATATGGGTGCGAACCCGCTCGAACCACGATGGTTCATTAAGCATCGTGACGCCTTGGGTGGAGGCGACGTGAAGCCATAATGCTGTTGCACCAAACTCAGCTTCGCTTAACGTGCCATTGAAGCGATATGTCGCGCCGCGTCGCAACTGATTGCAGTTATTTGACGAGGCGAACACGCGCAATTGCGCAGACGAGCGAACGCTCAACTCGCGCGAACCCAACGAAGTCGCGCGCACTTCCACCTGACAGTCAGCCTCACGAATCGATGCGGTTTTCACAGGTTCCACCACCGTTGCCACGACACTGACCTGCGACGATCCCTCTCTGGCGTGAACAGCCGCTGGATCTCGCCACGCCATCATCAGATGCGACCAGCAGGCGAGCGAGCCGACCAACATGACAGCAATCACCACCATGCACGTTGACGCCACGCAAGCCGCCCGTGCCGCGTTGAAGAAACGAGGGAATACGGCACGTCGGAATACAAACAACAATGCGGCACAGACAAGCAAAGCAACCAGCAGCAGAATCGACACCACAACTACCAGCGCAGTTTTTTGCACGCCTTGCGTCTGTTCGGCGCCAGTGCGCACATAATCGTCAACCATAAGCGCATCGAACACGCTTCGTGTCGCCAGTTGCGACGCCCATAACGCAACAGTCACAGGCAACAGCCGCCAGTCGCGGCCACCCTGTTCCAGCTTGCAGGGGTTATGCTCGCACTTATTGCCGTTCGAATCCCGCATACGCTTCACACCGTCACTTCTGGGCGGATCTTCTCCAAGGTTTTAGAACCGATGCCGGAAACGTCAAGCAGTTGGTCAACGCTGGTGAATTGGCCGATTTGCTTGCGGTAATCAAGAATCTTGCCTGCAATCGACGGCCCGATGCCCTTGATTGTTTGCAACTGCTCGGATGTGGCGGTGTTGAGATTGATGCGGCTATCGGCAGGAGCCAGCTGCGACTGCTCCTCTTGGGTTTGGTTCTGCTCGTTTATTTCGGATTGTGTATCGGTTTGCGTCTCAGATTGCGTCTCGCCGGTGGGTGTGTCTACGCGCGCTTCGATAGCAGACGCAGACTCGCCAATTGCTTGGGATTGGTTTATAGCCGCATAATTCGCCGATTGCTGAACCAGCAGAGTCAGGCTCGCGCAGGTGACGGCCACCAATAACAATACCGCGGCCAGCGCATGCCCCTGCGTGAACCGCAGTCGCGGCTTGTTGCGCTGCAATCGGCGCTCGATGGAAATATCGGCGTCGGTGGTTTTTACGCCCGCCAGTTGCGCCAGTGACACTCTAGTCTGTGTGTCAGGTGGCAGAGGAACTGGGACATCGGTGACATGCGACACTGGCAAGCTCTGCGTGCCGGATAGTGAACGCAGCCGATGTGCCGACGATAGGTTCGAGCGAGAAAGTTGATGTTGAACGTTCATACCTCCACGGTGGGTGATGAACGTGCGTCATGTCCAGCTGAGCGAGGAATGTGGACGAAGCCCTTCGCACTCTTCACATCTTGACCATATCTTGGTCACATCTTGATTGCGCTCTAATTGCAATCCCGCTATTCCGCGGGAACGATGGAAACAATCTTTGGCGCCTTGACAATCACCTTGCGCGGCTCTTTGCCACCAAGACGATCGGCGACAGCCTCAAGTGCCATCTTCTGCAAATCATCAGGCGCAATATCCGGCGAAACTTCCAGCTTGGCGCGCACTTTGCCGCTAATTTGCACAACAGCGGTAACGGCATCTTGACCAACATACCGCTCGTCGGCAAC
>CAVFKU010000042.1:0-3721 GCA_963623245.1 Parabacteroides merdae | reverse complement strand
CTCAGCAGACAGCGACGCGCCATGCCCCAGCCGAGACCACAGCTCCTCGCAGACATGCGGCGCAATCGGCGCGAGCATCAGCACCAACGGCTCCACGGCTGCGCGAGGCGCGCGTTCCAGCGACGTCAGATGGTTGTTGAGCACGATGAGCTTGGCAATGGCCGTGTTCGGGCGCATGCCTTCCATTTCCTCAGTAACACCAACGATCGTGTTGTTCACCAGCTTCAGCGTCTTGACATCCGGCACCTCGTCACTCACGCGCACTTCGCCCGTCTCCTCGTCAATCACATTGCGCCACAGTCGTTGCAAGAATCGCATGCCGCCAATCACATTACGTGCGTTCCACGGGCGAGACTCGTCCAGCGGCCCCATGCTCATCTCATACAGGCGGAACGTATCCGCGCCGTAGTTGTCATACATGAAATCAGGCGTGACGATATTCTTCAGACTCTTGCCCATCTTGCCGAATTCACGGTTGACATGTTCGCCGTTGAAAGTAAACGTCGGCTCTCCGCTGGCATCAGCCACACCTTCTACCACCTCGTCCGCGGGCACATACTGGCCGCGGTCGTCGGTGTAGGCATAGGCCTGAATCATGCCTTGGTTAAACAGCTTGTGGAACGGCTCGGGGGAACTCACATATCCCAAATCGAACAGCACCTTGTGCCAGAAACGCGAATACAGCAGGTGCAATACGGCATGTTCAACGCCGCCAATATACAGGTCGACGCCGCCCTTGTCGCCGGAATACTTGTTATGCTTTGGCCCCATCCAATAATCGAACTCATTCTTTTCGACCATATTGGCGGTGTCACTCGGGTCGATATATCGCATGTAATACCAGCACGAACCGGCCCAGTTGGGCATGGTGTTGGTGTCGCGGTAATACGTTTTGACACCATCACCCAAATCGAGTTGGACCTTCACCCAGTCCTCGTTGCGACTCAGCGGCGCTTCGGGGTTGGATTCTGCGTCCATCGGGTCGAAGGTGCGCGGGCTATAGTCGGGCACATCGGGCAGGTTGATGGGCAACTGCTCGTCGGGCAGCAGATGCGGCGTGCCATCCTCGCCGTAGACGATGGGGAACGGCTCGCCCCAATAGCGCTGACGTGAGAACAGCCAGTCGCGCAGACGATAGCTGACGGCACCCTTGCCCACACCGGCCGATTCCAGCCATGCGTTCACCTTGGAGATGGCCTCATCCACACGCAACCCATCAAGCGACAACGCGTCACCCTTGGCGTCTGTGGCTTCGACGGCGGAATTCATCACAATGCCGTCATGGGAAACGAACGGCGCCTTGCCTTCGTAATTAGACAGATCATCGCCCGAATCAGGCAGGGGCTTGACGGTGTAAATGATCGGCAAACCGAACTTGACGGCGAAATCGTAATCACGCTGGTCGCCGCCCGGCACAGCCATGATGGCACCGGTGCCGTAATCCATTAGCACATAGTCGGCGGTAAACAGCGGCAGTTTTGCGCCAGTGATCGGGTTGATCGCATACAAGCCGGTGAATAAGCCAGTTTTCTCACCAGCCTCGTCCACACGATCCTTAGCAGTTTTAGCTTCCGCGGCACGGCGATAGTCCTTCACGGCCTCGACGGGCGTAGCATAGCCGCCCTTCCACGTTTCGGGGGTATTGCTTGGCCAAGCAGACGGCACATGTTCCAGCAAATGATGTTCTGGGGAGACTACGGCGAAGGTGGTGCCGAACAGCGTGTCGGGACGAGTGGTGTAAATCTCCATATCCTGAGTGCCACTCGCACTCTCAACCGCGAAATGCACCGAAGCACCGTGGCTTTCGCCAATCCAGTTGCGCTGCATGAGCTTGACCTTTTCAGGCCAGTCAATACCGTCGAGATCGGCGATCAGACGGTGTCCATAAGCGGTGATGCGCATCGACCATTGACGCAGTTCACGCTGGAACACTGGGAAGTTGCCGCGCTCGGACTTGCCTTCGGCGGTGACCTCCTCATTGGCGAGCACTGTGCCCAAGCCCGGACACCAGTTCACCGGCGACTTGGAGATATACGCCAGACGGAAGTCGTTGAGCACATCAGATTGTTCCGCTGCGCTCAGCTCATCCCACGCCTTGCCTTCAAAACCAGGGATGGGCTTCTCGCCAGACTTAAACTTGTCAACCAACTCACTGATGGGGCGCGCCGAGCCTTTGGAACCACTGGGGTTCGTAGCATCCTCGTCATACCAGGAATCATAGATGCGCGAGAAAATCCACTGCGTCCAGCGCACGTAACCGGGGTCGATGGTGGCAAAGGTGCGACGGTTGTCAAAACTTAAACCCATGCGATGCAACTGACGCGACATGTTGGCGATGTTCGCCTCGGTGGTCACGCGCGGATGCTGACCGGTCTGCACGGCGTATTGTTCGGCTGGCAAGCCAAAGGCGTCGTAGCCCATGGCGTGCAACACGTTCTCGCCCTTCATGCGGTGATAGCGGCTCACCACGTCGGAAGCGAGATAGCCCAAGGGGTGCCCCACATGCAAGCCCTTGCCGGAGGGGTATGGGAACATGTCCATGGCGAAATAGGAGGGGCGCCCTTCGGCGTTGCGACCATTGCCATCCTTTAAGTCTCCAGCGACGTTCGCAGCCCAGAACGTGCCCTCATCATCCCACTTTTTCTGCCATCTGGTTTCGATGTCTTGCGCCATCGCGGCGCTGTAACGGAATTTCGGTTCACTCTCGCTCATACAGCACGAAATTAGCCGCGCAACTGGACGTTTTTACCATTACCGCAACAGCACTCATTCACACAGCGTAAGCCGACCAGCGGCCGTGGGAATGCTGCACTTGAATAGGCATGTCGAACAGCTCAGACAGCCTCTCGCTAGTCAACCCCTCTTCAAGTGGGCCGCTGTAAATGATGGTTCCTGCAGAAGGGTTATCCTCTTCAACCGTCACAGGCTTGCGCCCCATAATGGCGATATGGTCAAAGCCCTGCGGAATCTCCTCCAAGCGATGCGTGACCAACAGCACCGCCCTATTTGAGGATTCGCGCCCGATGCGACTTAAGGTGCGCATCACCTGTTCACGCCCACCCAAGTCAAGGCCGGTAGTCGGCTCGTCCATAATGAGCAGTTCCGGCTCGCCCATCAATGCACGCGCGATCAGCACGCGGGTGCGCTCCCCCTCGGACAGGCGCCACATCTGCTTGCCTTCCAAGTAGCCAACGGAGAAATCGCACAACAGCGCGCGAGCGCGGGCATATTCTTCTTCAGTGTATTCGTCACACCATCGCCCAGTCACCGCGCTCAAGCCTGTCACAACGGCGTCCAGCGGGTCTTCAAAGTCAGGCAATTGCCGCCCTAACGCCGCCGAAGCCAAGCCGATGCGGGTGCGCAATTTGAATACGTCATATTTGCCTAGCTGGTGGCCGAGAATGAACACCTTGCCGCTCGAAGGAAACGTGCGGGTGGCAAGCATGGACACAACGGTTGATTTGCCGATGCCGTTGGGGCCGAACAGCACCCACTTTTCACCCGCGTGAACCGTGAGATTCACATCGGATATGATGACGCGGCGGTTGCGCCGGAACTCGACATCATCCAGTTGCAGCACGGTTTGAAGCATGGATGGCTCCTTGTAGGTACTAGCGTTCGGCGAGCACATCCTCGTAGACCTTGACGGTCTGATCGGCGATGGACTCCCAGCTGAAATGGTCGCGGGCACGCTCATAGCCCGCCTGACCCATATTCTTTG
>CAVFKU010000041.1:0-14996 GCA_963623245.1 Parabacteroides merdae | reverse complement strand
CTTGGGATAACAGTTCACCCCCTGTTATCCCGAGCGAAACCTCGCAACAGCCGCAATCGAGAAAACTTATGTCGCGCGCGGCTTGGCTGGTAAGAGAACGGGAATGTTGCAGGGTAGAGTGATGAATATGCAAGGCATATTCATTTCTCTCGAAGGCGTTGACGGCGTGGGCAAGACCACGCAGGTTGAGCGGTTGCGTGCGTATCTGGAATCCAAGGGGCGCGAAGTGATTGTCACGCGCGAACCAGGCGGAACGGATCTTGGTCAAGCCATTCGTCAATTGTTGTTGCATGGTGTTAGCGGAAGCAATGTCGATATTGCTACGCGTGCTGAAGCGCTCCTCTTTGCTGCTGATCGCGCTCAACATGTCGACGAGGTGATTCGTCCAGCTATCGAACGCGGCGCGGTGGTCATCACCGACCGTTATCTCGATTCTTCACTGGCATATCAGGCTGGAGGTCGAGAGTTGACCCTCGGTGAAATCAAAGACCTAAGCTTGTGGGCCACGAATAATTTGTTGCCCAATCGCACCTATCTGCTTGACATGAACCCCACTTTGTCACATGCGCGCTTGCAGCATGAGCAAGATCGCATGGAATCTGCATCAAGTGGCTTCCAGCAGCGCACACGTCAGGCGTTTCTTGACCTAGCAGCCGCTGAGCCCAATCGATTCCGTGTTATCGATGCAAGCCAGAAAGTCGACGATGTCTGGGCGCGCATCCGATCTGATTTCGATGATTTGACCGCCTCCTTTCAAGGGGCACAAGACGTTGCCTGTCAGCATGAAGGCGCCAAGAAGGAAGATGCCACGGAAGGCGGTTCTCCAGCATGAGTGTTTGGGATTCGATTATCGGACAACAGGCTGTTACCGACATGCTGTCTGCTGTGGCGGCTGGTGACCCGCGCAATATCACGCAATCTTGGCTGATTTGCGGCCCTCCTGGTTCAGGTCGATCCAATGTGGCGCGCGCCTTCGCTGCTGCGCTTGAAAGCCCCGACCATGGCCAGAGTGACGAGCCTACTCGCGCAACACAACATGTGTTGGCTGGTACTCATCCTGACGTCACTGTGCTTGCCACCGATAAGGTGACAATCAGTATTGACGAGGTGCGAGAGCTAATTACTATCTCAGAGCAGATGCCCAGCACTGCGCCGTGGCGCATCATCATTATTGAAGATGTTGATCGCATGTTGGAACGCACCACAAACGTGTTGTTGAAGGAGATCGAGGAACCGGCAGAGCATTGCATTTGGCTGCTGTGCGCTCCCAGTGCCCAAGACGTGCTGCCCACCATCCGTTCACGCACGCGCATCGTGAACTTGGCTGTGCCGCAGCCGGCGGCCGTTGCGCAGTTCCTTGAAAACGAGGTCGGCGTAGATGAGCCTATTGCCAAACGTGCCGCACGTCTTGCGCAAGGGCATATCGGTATCGCTAAGCTCTATGCAACCGAGGAACGGGTAATGAGTGAGCGCGACGAACTGGTTGTCGGCGTGCTGAATCTCAATCGCGCTTCTGATGCGGTGCTGCTGGCCAGCCAGTTGAACGCCGCGGCCAAAACACAGGCCGAAGACGATGTGAACCGTCAGGCTGAAGCCGCGCAGGCCGATTTTCGGCGCGTCAACGGGCTGAGGGAACAAGACCGCATTCCGCCCAAGCTGCGCGCCTCGTACAACGCCTTGGCTAAAAAGGACGATCTTAAACGCCGTGCCACCCGCCGAAGTCGTGACGTGCTCGACCGCGCGCTCAACTCTATCGCCAGCATTTACCGTGACGTTTCGGTGTTGCAAAATAATGCTGAGGACTCGGTGGGGCTAATCAACTTGGAGAATCGCGCTGCTATTACTGAACTGGCCGCGCGTGTGCCGCGTTCCTTCGCTGTGCAGTGCCTCGACCAAGTGGCCTTGGCTCGAAAGCGTTTAGCTGGCAATGGCAGCCCTGTTCTCGTCTTTGAAGCGCTGTTCTGCGCACTCATTGCTTGAAAGGGCCGTATAAGCGAGCCATCATTTATATAATCACGATTATGTAAATCGTAATTTGACAAATCGTAATTTGACAAATCGTAATTTACATAATTACGATTATATGTATGGCATTTATCGGAAGACATGACGAACTCTCTTTCTTGCAATCCTGCTATACCAGCAAGAAAGCTCAACTGGCGGTTGTCTACGGGCGGCGTCGCGTCGGCAAAACCGAACTGCTTTCTCACTTCGCCAAAGACAAAGAGTGCGTGTTTTTCGCTGCACCTGCTGCAACCAAAGAAGAGCAGCTGGCTGCTTTTTCCCGCCAGATGTTTGCAGATGGCGCCCCTGCCTCGAAATATTTGAAGCAATATGCCGACTGGGAAAGTGCCTTGAGTGACATCGTCAATTTACCAGTCAAAAACGGCAAGCGCAAGCTGGTGATTATTGACGAATTCCCTTACTTGGTGCGTGCTGACAATTCCTTGCCGTCTGTTATCCAAAATCTGTGGGATCACAGCTTGAAAAATGAAAACGTCATGATTGTGCTGTGCGGAAGCGCCATGAGTTTCATTGAAAAGGAAGTACTGTCTGAAAAATCGCCGCTATATGGCCGTGCTACAGGCATACTCAAAGTGCTACCCATGCCATATTGGGATGCGGCTTGTTTCTTCCCGAACTATAGCGCGGCAGATAAAGCCATTTCTTACGCGATGCTTGGTGGTATCCCGCATTATCTGGCCGAGTTTGACCCCGACGAAAGCCTTGAAAACAATATCAAGCAACATGTGCTACGCAGAGGATCTGCGTTATATAGCGAGGTCGAGTTCCTTATGCATCAGGAATTCCGCGAGCCAGCAACCTATAATGCCATTTTGCAGGCTGTGGCGCTAGGTGGCACAAGGCTGAACGACATTGCACAACGCACTATGTTGCAGTCGCAAGTCGTCAGCGCTTATCTCAAGAACCTCATTGAAGTCAACATTGTTGAACGCGAGTTCCCTGTTGATGCAAAGCCAGTGGAAGAATCAAAATCCATGCGCGGGCTGTATAGGCTGTCCGACAACTTTTTCCGCTTCTGGTTTGCGTTCATTGCATTTAACCGTTCTGCACTTGAAATGGGCGATATTGACGGTGTGTACCAATATGAGATCGCTGCGAAATTGCATGATTTTGCAGCCATGCCATTTGAACGGATGTGTGCGGATTGGGTGCGATTGCAGAACACAAAACGCAATTTGCCGTTCTATGCGAATGCTATTGGGCGTTGGTGGGATGCGAAAAGCGAAATTGACATTATTGCAACGAGCAAGACAGGTGAATGTGTGCTGGCAGGGGAGTGCAAGTTCCGCAACAAGCCGGTCGACGCTTCCGTATTGCGCGATCTCAAAGAGAAAGCCTTGCGAATTACAGGAACAAAGAAAAGCTACACGCTGTTTTCGCTCAGCGGGTACAGTGACGAGTTGAATCAAATTGCCAACGAGGATGAATCACTTCGGCTGGTCAGTGTTGAAGAGCTGTATTCGCTTGAGTAGTGGCGGGTTGCAATCGTCAGGCGGCGATACACTGGCGGTATGAAGATTTCCGCTGATTTTACGGTTATGCCGGACAACTTTGCCAAGGCGGCTGCGCCGCAATATCGCGTGGACGGTGTTCCCGTTATTTCATTTCCGTTCTATATCGACGACGTAAACCCGCAAGCGCGATATTTGCACTGGGCGTTCACCGACCCAGATTCGATTCCAGTGTGCGGTTTCGAGTGGATTCACTGGACGGTTGCCAATCTGCCTATCGACGCGCTGATGTTCGATTTCAACGATTCGCATGCGCTCGCCATTCCGCCGGATTTCTCACGTCAGATGCCTGCCATGATTCCCGAGGCGTTGCAGGGTCGCAATTCATCGGCCTCCAAGTTCGTGGTGCGCGACGGCAATCCGGCTGTCACCATGCGATATAACGGACCGCAGCCGCCGGACAGCGACCATGACTACTGTCTGCACGTGTGGGCCACGGTTGAGCCTGTGCCCGGCCTGAACCAAGGCTTTTGGCTCAACGAACTCATGCGCGCCTTGCGCGAGAAGGTTCAGCCCGTCGACCAAGGCGGCATGTTCGTTACCGGCAAAGCGTGAATGGCAGATTCTTTCTGTTTTACTAGCAACCTAAAGGGAAGGAAACCATGACCTGCACCACAATTCTGGTTGGCAAGGACGCGAGCTACGACGGCTCGACTATCATCGCCCGCAACGAAGATAGCCCCAACGGCGAGTTCTGCCCCAAGCAGTTCCTCGTCGTCAGGCCCGACGAGCAGCCGCGCACCTATAAAGCCGTTATTTCGCATGTCGAAATCGAGCTGCCAGACAATCCCTTGCAATACACCAGCGTGCCCAACGCTGACCGCAAGGAAGGGCTGTGGGGAGAAGCCGGTGTCAACGAGGCAAATGTGGCCATGAGCGCCACCGAAACCCTTACCACCAACGAACGAGTGCTCGGCGCCGACCCGTTCGTCGAGCTTGTCGCCGCCAAAGGTAAGGAAGGCGAACCGGGCTACGAACCAGAGGTGCCGGGCGGTATCGGCGAAGAGGACTTCCTCACCATCGTGCTGCCGTATGTGCGCACCGCGCGTGAGGGCGTCGAGCGCTTGGGGGCGTTGCTCGAACAGTATGGCACCTATGAGATGAACGGCGTCGCCTTCTCGGATGTGAACGAGATTTGGTGGATGGAAACCGTGGGCGGGCATCATTGGATTGCCAAGCGCGTGCCGGACGAGGCATATGTCACCATGCCGAACCAACTGGGAATTGACGAGTTTGATGTGGACGACGCGCTGGGGGAGCAGGAGGAGCACATGTGCTCCGCCGATCTGGGAGAGTTTATCGAGCGCAACCATCTTGATCTGGCTGTCGAGCCCGCCTCGCCGTTCAACCCGCGCGACGCTTTCGGTTCGCACTCTGACTCCGACCACGTCTATAACACCCCGCGCGCATGGTGGATGCAGCGCTTCCTGAACCCCTACGACGAAGTGTGGGATGGGACTGATGCTGACCACAGCCCTGAAAGTAACAACATTCCGTGGGCGCGTCAGCCCGAACGCAAGGTGACCATTGAGGACATCAAATACGTGCTGTCCGGCCACTATCAGGGCACTGAGTATGATCCTTACGGCACTCTGGGTGACGAGCATAGCCGCCGTAAATATCGCCCGATCGGCATCAACCGCCAGAGCCAGCTTGCGGTGTTGCAGATCCGCCCATACCGCCCGCAGGCGTGCCGCGCGATTCAGTGGATGGCCTACGGTTCCAACCCGTTCAACACACTGGTGCCATTCTTTGCAAACGTCGACACCACGCCGGCGTATCTGGCTGACACCACTACGCGCGTGACCAGTGAGAACTTCTATTGGGTTAACCGCATCATTGCCGCCCTGTGCGACGGCGCGTTCGCCGACACCGCCAACGCTATTGAGCGCTATCAGGAGAAGACCGGCGCAATGGGTCATCGCTTGATTATGGCCGCCGACCAGCAGGCCGTGCGTTTGGGTTTTGGTGAGGCTCAGTCAGAGTTCGACGTAGAGAATGCGGAAGGTGACGTGCAGCCGATGAAGCCGGATGAGATTGTCTTAGCTGTGCGCAATGCCGAGGTGCGTCACGTGCTCGCCGCGGCTAACCAGACTATGGCTGATCAGCTTAAGGAGGAAACCGACAAGCTGCTCGACTCGGTGCTGTACACCCGCAGCATGGCTATGAAAAACGGCTTCCACATGTCCGACTTCTAGCGCGCCTGGTATTTCAAACAGGCCTTGAGGTAATCACCATTCGTTACAATAAGTCCGTCTTTTGATTGCAAAGGTTTTCGTCTGCAAGGGGAACATGACATGACTTCCATCGATGATTTCACCAGCCAGTATGGTCTGGTCGGCAAAATTGATGCGTTCGGCTATCTCGACTATTTGAAGAACATGCCTGACGCTCCGCGCAAGCACGGTAAAGTTGTGCTCGTCACAGCAGACACGCCACTGAAGGCCAGCCGCGGTGAAGGCAAAACCACCACCACCATCGCTTTGATTGATGCGCTGAACGCCCGTGGCATTGATGCGGCTGCCGTGTTACGCCAGCCGAGCATGGGCATTACTGCCGCCGGTTCCAAGGGCGGCGCTTCGGGCGGTGGCAAGGCTTCACTGACCCACCCAGAGCTGATCGATTGGGGCCTGTGCGGTGAGATGGCAGCCATTGCAGCCGCCCAAAACCTGCTCGTGTCCTTCGCGGAGAAAGCCGTTGACGAAGGCAAGATTGATACGATTCTTGTGCCGCGCGTCTCAGAGGTGCCATCCCGTTCGTTGCGTCAGATTGCAGTGGACTACGGCAAGGGCGATGTGCCCGAGCGCGTTGTGCTCACCCCCACCTGCGAGCTGATGCAGATTGTTGTGCTCTCGCGCTCGATGGACGAGATCGCCGAACGCGTCGCCAAGATGATCGCCGGCACCAAGGATGGCAAAGGTGTGACTTTCGGTGAGTTCGTTGACTTGTGGCGCATCACCGGCATCTTGTCCGACGCCGTCAAGCCTGCCAAAACCGAAACGGTGAACGGCTCTCCAGTCTATGTGCATGGCGGCCCGTTTGCCAATGTTTCCATCGGCATCCCCACACTGGTGTCTGTCGAGATGGCGTGCGCCCTGCATGACGTGGTGATTGTTGAAGCTGGTTACGGTGCTGACGCAGGTGCGCAAAAGTGGCTTGACATCGCCTGCCGTGAATATGGCGCCCAGTGGCCGTCCGCTGCCATCGTTGTCACCCGTGCCTCCACTTGGCGTGATGATCCTGAACTCGCATGGCGTTACCCATTCCACGTCAATCGCTTGGAAAGCCTCGACATTCCAACATTCCCGCTGATTAACCTGTGGGAAGGTGAGGACAATCAGATTCCGGCCTTGCTTGAGACAGCTGAGAAGCTGGAGTTCCGCAAGCCGGTGATTGGCAACTTGTTCCGCGATGGCGGCGCTGCGCTCGCTGACCAGCTCGACGAATTTGTTGACGCGCTCAAGAATGGTTCTATGCCTGCTGCACCGCACAGCCATCGTGGTATGTCGGTGATTGAAAACGTCAAGTGGGTTGCTGAGCAGGCTTATGGTGTGCCTGCCGAGCGTGTGGTACTCCAAGATGGTTTTGTTGCTTCACGCGATGAAGCAGTGGCACTGTGCGACAGCATTGGCATCAGCATGACCGATTTGGCGCTAGTAGCGGTCAAGTCCCCAGCCACCATGACCGATGATGACCGCGCCCCACAAGACGAGCGCACCGTTACGCTCAAGAAAGTTGAAGTCCATGCGGGTGCAGGGCTGGTGCACATGAACCTCACCACGTCGCTGACCACGCCAATGCCCAAAATCGTGTGAATTGCTTGACGCAAAGCAATTCACACGACCTGCTTGATACAGAGTAGAAGCTAGAAGTTGCTTCCGTTCCATCCCCAGTCGGTGGTGGCGGTGTAGCGAATATAGGTGCGATCCTCAGGCACGCCGAGCTGTTCGCTTAGTGCGGCCATGATGTCGCGCGTCAGCTTCTCCCAAGCAGCTTCAGGCACCGATGTGCCGAGCACATTGACCTCCACATACGCTGCCGGTTTCGAGTTGTTTCCGCCAAAATAAATCGGCATATTGTCTTCGAATGGGCACATCAGCCAGCCTTCCGACTTGCCAGGCACAGCGGTGATTGCCTTGCCGTAAGCCGTTTTCAGCGCTTCACGCTGTTCGGGCGTGGTGGCAACGGACACATGGGTGTGAATGACGGGCATAATTCCTCCTTGAGTGAACAGATGTGCGGCAACTGGAAGCCAATCGCGCGGCTGTTGTAAATCAATTCGCTTCCAGTGTAGGCGCTTGTGCATCGTGCTGTCATCATCTCACAGTGCGCGTCGGTCAGCCTTATGGTGTTGAATACCATCTGTGAGAAAACTTATCGCGCAACTTATGAAATTCGGCGTCGTGGGCGTTATTGCTTTCGTTATCGACTGGGGTATTTTGAACCTGCTTGTCGGCATATTTCACATGCATAACGTTCTTGCCGCGACCATTTCCTTCATTATTTCTCTGATTTTCAACTATGTAGCCAGCATGAAAATGGTGTTCAAACACCGTGACGACATGGCTCGCTGGATGGAGATTGTAATTTTTGTTATCGGAGCTGTTATTGGTCTGCTCATGAACGACGCGATTATCTGGATTTCCACGTACGGCATGAATCACGATGCCTTCGTTTCACAGAGTGCTGAATATCTGATTCGCACCAACGTAGGCAAGCTGATTGCCACCGCTGTGGTGATGGTGTGGAACTTCCTAACGCGCAAATGGCTGCTGGATGACACGCACACTAATGCAATGAACCGCTTGCGTCCCAAAGACAATCGCCTGAGCGACGAAGAGCTTCAGGCCAAGTGGGAGAACAGTTTCTCCCATAAGCTTGGCCTGTGGTCTCTCGAACATACTCCTAACGGCTGGCCAAAGTAATCGAGCAAATACGGCTGGAAGAAGCAGCCTGCATGCTCGTATGATCGTATGCTCACACGCTCACAGCTGTGAGCATCGGTTGTTCGGTAGCCTTCCTGATTTGGCGGAACCCAACGAAGGCCACAGACAGTGACACCAAAGCCAGAGCTGTCACTACGATAAATCCACCATGTGAACCCATGCGGTCAATGAACACGCCTGCGATGGCCGAGCCGCACGAGCCGCCAATCGAGTTCATTGCGCCCATCCATGCCATGCCTTCAGTGAACCGCGCTGGCGGCACCAAATGTAGCATGATCTGATTGCCATTCACCCATGTTGGCGCCTGACATACGCCGATGAACAGATAGATGATCATAATCACCCACAGATGATTAGCGAACAGGAATGTGCCGATGCCTAAATTCACCACAGTTAGGCAGAAATAGAAGCGCTTCCACAGCGGAATCATCCAGTTCTTCGCGCCATACACCAGCGCGCCAATCAGCGAACTGAACGAGAAGCACGCGAACACGAAGCCCGTGTATTGCTGCATCTGTGCTTCTTTAGCGAACGCCACAATCGAAATGCCAGCGGCAGACTGGAACGCACCTAAACCGAACCAAGTCACACACATAGCAATCAAGCCTGGCCCCCAGATGGATTCACGCTTGCCAGTCTCAACATTGGCAATAGCTTGGTCGATAGCGGCTTGCACTTCGGCTTCGCTTTTGCCCTCCGCACGCGCACGGTCGCGGGCATATTCCACAGCGGCCTCAGCTTGAAGTGCCTTGGCTTTTGCAGCCTCGTGTTCACGATATTGTTTGCGCGTCATGCCTACTTCATTGGCCAGCTGCGTCTGCGATTTCGGCTCGGTTGTCAGTTCTGTTAAGAACATCAACGCCCCGATAACCACGCACATGCCGGTGAACGAAAACGCGAGAATGCCTGAAATTACCGCGAGGAACGAGGCAAGCGGGTTGCCGATTACCCACATGCATTCGTCGAACACGCCGCACAGCGACAGCGCGCGATTTGTGCGTTCATTGTCACCATTGAGCAGCGTTGTCCAACGACGGCGGCTCATAGCACCCCACGGCGGGATGGACGCCATGAACGGCGTGATACAGAAGAGCACCCACGCCGGCACTCGCGCGTTGATGCACGAAATCATTGAAGTAGCAGCCACAATCCACACGAGAATGACAGGAATGGACACTTGCCGCTGCCCGAATTTGTCAACAAGTTTGCCCAGCATGGGGCTGAGAGCGGCCAACGAAATGGCTTGCACTGCGGACAGTGCGCCAGCAAGCGAATAGTTGCCGTAATAATGCTGCACCGAAATAGTGATGGTCATGCCCACCATTGGGAAGGGCATACAGGCGATTACAGCGCCGATGGAAAAGCGGGCAGTGTGCGGGATGTGCAACAATTCGGCATACCCGCCAAATACCTTGCGTCCGACATCCTTCAATCCGGTTATCACTTGGTTGGACACAGTAACACCACGCTCCTTTCCGCTCCCGATTGGATGTCCCTCACGCGCTTGGCGTCGTGCGTGAAGCCCTCATCGACTGATGTGCATTGTCCATGGTCGCGCAAAGTCTGCGTCTTGCTTGCCGCCGCGCATATTTGCGTCACGGCAACTTTACGTGTTCTTCTAGGTGCGACACGCGGAATATGTGCTAGTTTGAGAAGCGTTTACATAGAATTTTCCAGCGTACGACAGGAGGCTGCCGTGAGTGCAACCACAATCCATTTCGTTCGTCATGGCAAGGTGTTTAACCCCGACCATCTGTTGTATGAGCGTCTGCCTGGTTTTCATCTCTCTGATCGCGGGCGCCGCATGGCCGAAACGACCGGTCGCTATATCGCGCAAAGCCCGCAGATGAACACGGTGAGCGCGGTGTTCTCCTCGCCATTGGAGCGCACACGCGAAACTGCTGGGGCAATTCTTGAAGCGCTGAACCAAGTGCGTGAGGGGCGCGGGGAAGCTCCGCTTGACTTGGCTACGGACGAACGGCTGATTGAGGCAAGTAATGAGTTTCGAGGCACGCGCATCGGCCACGGCAAGGGAGCGTTGTGGCGGCCGTGCAACTGGAGGCTGATCGCCAACCTCTACAAGCCCAGCTGGGGCGAAACTTACCGGCACATCGCGGCACGCATGGACAATTTCGCTCGCGAGAAAGTGTGTGAATATCCCGGTCAGCAGATCGTTGCAGTGAGCCACGAATCGCCTATTTTTAGCTATCGGCACATGTTGGAGACGGGGCATGCGGAGCATTGGATGTTCTTACGCCGCACGGCACTCGCTTCCGTCACGTCGGTCACCTACGACAACGAGAGCGGCCGCGTGCTGTCGGTTGCATATGCTGATCCCGCCGCCGATGTGCAATAACACCTACTCGCCACTATGGTGGGGCGTGGAGATTGTTCTTTTTAGGGGTTGTTATTTCGGGTTCTTGTAAGGAGCATCATGTCGTTTGCGTTTGATCAGTCGGTTCTCGATTCACTGGCTGCGTTGCCGTCCATGCGTCAGGCCGCACAGTCGGGGTTGGATCTTATCGAGCTGTGGCCGTTGGGTGATGTCGTGCGGATGGACAATGACGCGAAATACACCGAGAATCTGCAGGTGCGCACCACATTGGCGTTCGCCCGCATGCTCACGGGGCTGGATGTAACCATGCCCGATGCCGAATATGTCTATGAGGGTGCCCAATCCATTCCCGGTCGGCCACAGGAGATTATCGACGCGCTGCTCGCCGCCGACGAGGCTTACGACATCATGGTTGATTGCGCTGGTTCGCGCGACGCGGATTTGATCATGCAAGCCGCCTCAGCGCTGGGGGTCGATTGGCCAGACGCTGTGGTTGGTGCGGTGTGTGAAACGGTTGCGGATATTGAATCGCAGATTGAGGCGGGGGCTATTGTATCTGATTCGACCGGCGCGGATGGTCTTGATGGCGTGGCCAAGCGTTTCGCTGCGGCGTTGAGCGTATGCGACGCGCTGTTGAAGATCGTTGAAAGCGAAGGCGACGCGCATCAGCTGTGCGTTGCCGCTCTGCCGGTAATACTCTATGTCAACGAATTGCGTGAGGTGTGTTCGGTGCCGCGCATCTGCCTGACGGATACGAATATCGCCACGCTGATTGAGGCGCGTGCGGATGCAACGGATACGCTTGTTGCCACTGCCGAGGTGATTGCGCCGTTGGCTGCCGCCGAATGGGTCAAGCACCGTGAGGATGTGCTGTGGGATCCGAAGGAAGCCAAGGAGCGTGCCAAGCGGGAGGATGAACAGCGCAACAAGCAGGAGCTCTCCGCCAAGTTCGCCCACATTAAGGGCTAAATTTTCTAGAGCCCCGAAGTCGAGAAATCGGGTTATAGGCCAAAATAAACTGCCTGCCATTTCTCGTGTCCAAGAAATGGCAGGCAGTTCAAGAGCGTCAGCACGTTCTTTCAGATGACTGTTACTGCTGGCCTTGCCATGGCTGCTGCACATTGCTGTCGGCAGCAGGCTGCTCAGGCTGAGATGGAGCAACCGGAGCGACAGCAGTCTGTTCGGGCTGATTGTATTCCTCAGATGCCGCGTTGTTTGGAGCAACTGGCGTGGCTGGAACTTCAGCTGCCTGCTCGTAGGTTGCGGCAGGAGCGGCTGGCATTGAGGCGTTAGGGTCAGTCGATGTAGCTGGAGCAGCCGGAGCAGTTGGCGCAACCGGAGTGGCATACGCCCCAGTCTGCGCATATGCCGCATAGCTAGGTGCCGCATAAGTGTTAGGCGTATAGCCGGGCGCAACCGCGTCAAAACGGGCGCCTTCCGGCTTGCTTGGCAGAGCCATGAACACGATGTAAGTAACCCACAACGCCAGCATCAGGACGAGGCAAATCAGTGCGCCGCCACTACTTGTGATGATGGAGTTAATTACGTCTGAGCGGTCATAGCCATAGCCGTAGCTGTAGAAGTATCTGTTTGCTGCGCTAGCGATTGCAACAATGACAATAACAATCATGACGACGGCGAGCAGCGCTTGCGCAACGTAGTAAATAGCCAGCCACCAGCCCGGCTTATTGATGTCATGCAAACGACGAACGCTCAACGCAATTGTTGGCACGATGGTGGCAATCCACCACATCAATGTGACGATGCTCTGCAAGGTAGCAATCGCAGAATTGGAACTGTTGCCGCTGGTATAGATACTGGTGGCATCCGTTGAGAACGTCATATGCATGATTCCCGAATTACTGCCAGGGAACACAGCCTTCAACATGCCAAAGACTATGTTGATGGCAATGGCAATTAGGATGGCGCACAGTATCCACCACCAGAATTCACTGCGGGAAGCACGGCCTTTGAATGTGCCGTATTTCTTCCAGAAACGCGTGAATGCTTCAGTTAATGAGCAGCCATAATGCGGTTGATCCAGTGGCACGGCAGACGCGGTGGTTTGCTGACCATATGTGCCATATGCGCTACTTTGCTGTGTGTATTGCTGAGTGGGTTGTGTGTATTGCTGAGAAGGCTGCCCATAGAAAGGTGTTTGCGGTTCTTGATATTGCGGGGCGGCTTGCTGATATGCAGGTTGGGTATTATCGCTTTGCTGTGCAGTCGGCTGCTCTTGAGGCTGCTCCTGCTCAGGCATGGGCATGTTGTTGAGATCAGACATCGAATGTCTCCTTATTTCAATTATTGGCAAGAAACCTAACATTAGCTATTCTCGCAATCCCTATGGAAAAAATCAGTAAGCAAGCTGGGAGGTGTCTGAAAGACTGAACTCGTCCCACTTGCGCGGCACAATGTTGCCTATGAGTGAAGCTGAACACACCAAACCTGAACTGCCCGAGCATGTTCGCGTCCGTTTTTGTCCCTCCCCGACCGGCACCCCGCATGTCGGCATGATTCGCACCGCCCTGTTCAACTGGGCCGAAGCGCGCGCCACCGGCGGCAAACTGGTGTTCCGTATCGAAGACACCGACCATCAGCGCGATTCTGAGGACAGCTACAACCAGATCATCGAATCCCTGCGCTGGCTGGGCATCGACTGGGACGAAGGCATTGATGTGGGTGGTTCGCATGGCCCCTACCGCCAGTCCCAGCGCACCGACATTTACAAGGATGTGGCCGCCAAACTGCTCGAAGCGGGTTACGCTTACGAATCCTTCTCCACTTCTGAGGAAATTGAGGAGCGCAATCTGGCTGCTGGTCGCCCGAAGGCTTTCGGCTACGACGGTTACGATCGCAACCTCACCGAAGAGCAGAAGGCTGCTTTTCGTGCTGAAGGGCGTAAGCCGGCTCTGCGCATCCGCATGCCCGATGAAGATGTTGCCTTCGACGACCTGATTCGCGGCCGTATCGAGTTCAAGGCCGGTTCCGTGCCGGATTATGTGATCGTGCGCCCGAACGGCGACCCGCTGTACACCCTCACCAATCCTGTGGACGACGCACTGATGGAGATCAACGTCGTGTTGCGTGGTGAGGATCTGTTGAGCTCCACCCCGCGCCAGATTGTGCTGTACCGCTATCTGATGGAACTGGGCGTCGCGCATGAGATGCCACTGTTCGGTCACATGCCGTATGTGATGGGTGAAGGCAATAAGAAGCTATCTAAGCGTGACCCTGAATCCAATCTGTTCAACCATCGTGACAATGGTTTCATTCGTGAAGGGCTGCTCAACTATCTCGCCCTGCTCGGCTGGTCCATCGCGCCCGACCGCGACGTATTCTCGATGGACGAGATGATTGCCAAGTTCGACGTGCGCGACGTGAAAGCCAACCCTGCCCGATTTGATCTGGACAAGGCCATCGCCATCAACGCCGAGCATATCCGCATGCTTGAACCGCAGGACTTCCTGAACCGTTCTGTGCCGTATCTCAAGCGCGACGGCGTGGTGTCCGCCGGCAGCTGGGAGGCGTTGAGTGAGCGCGAGCGCGAAGTGCTTTCTGCTGCAGCGCCGCTGGTTCAGCCGCGCGTGCGTGTGCTGGGCGAAGTGAGCGGCATGGTCGGTTCTCTGCTCAGCGGCGAGGGCTATATCGAGCCGGAAGATGAGGCGCGTAAGACGTTGAAGGATTCCGCCGCTGACGTGCTCGACAAGGCGATTGCCTCGCTGAGCGAAGTCGATGAGGCCTCTGGTGGTTGGAAGACCGAGCCATTGCATGAGTTGCTTAATGTCAAGCTGATCGACGAGGGCGGATACAAGCCGCGCTTGGCGTTCGGCCCAGTGCGCGTGGCCGTTTCCGGCCGTCGCGTGAGCCCGCCGTTGTTCGAGTGCATGGAGATTCTCGGCAAGGATCTTACGCTTGCCCGTCTGCAGGGTCTGCGCGAGCATTTGTGAGCCGCTGAAGCGAAGATTTCTTTACTTGGCCAACGCTTCGGCTGAAACGACAAGTAAACTGGTCGGGGTCCTCGTTCGACATAAACCTCCTCGACACGCCGAACTTGCGCCAGTGGGCGCACTCGCGTACATTGGCTAGTCGTTGCGCATTTTGCTGCGCGGCCAGTGAAAACTGAATATGCCCCCATCGTCTAGCGGCCTAGGACTACGCCCTCTCACGGCGCCAACA
>CAVFKU010000040.1:4741-15129 GCA_963623245.1 Parabacteroides merdae | reverse complement strand
CCCCAGTATTTGCTGATCACCGAGCTGGCCATCAACATCTCCAGAATGAGATCCCAGCCGATGACCCAGGCCACGATCTCACCGACGGTGGTGTAGGTGAATGTGTAGGCGGAGCCGGCCACCGGAATCATCGAGGCGAATTCGGCGTAGCACATCACGGCTGCGCCGCACACCACGCCGGCGATCAGAAAGCTGACGATGACGGCCGGGCCGGCGTGGAACGCCGCGGCTTGCGCGCCGACCGAGAAGATGCCCGCCCCCACCGCGACGGCCACGCCCATAATCGCCAAATCCCACCAAGTAAGGTTGCGTTTGAGCGAACGCCCCTCCTCGCCGGTTTCTGCCAAGGTCTGTTCGACGGACTTAGTGCGCAATACGTTCATGAAATTCCTTCACGGAGTGTGAATGATTGTCTTATGTCTTAGCATAGCGGGGCTATGACTGGTTGCACCCTGACGCATGTTGCACGGCTTGGGTTGGGGCGAATCAACTCAAATTGAAACCGACGATGACCGGCTCGGGAACCAGGCGCACACCGAACCTTGCCTCGACGCCGCTCCGCACGGCCTCAGCCAGCGCCCGCACGTCGGCGGCTTTGCCCTCCGCCCTGTTGGTCAGCGCCAGCGTATGCAGTGTGGACAAGCCGGCTTGGGCGTGAACACCGATCTTGAATCCCTTATGGAATCCGGCGTGATCGATCAGCCATGCGGCGGAGGTTTTGATTCCGGCGGTGCCGTCAGGTCGTTTCGCCTCGAAACGCGGGGCGTCCTGCGGCAGTCCGGCCGCCTGATCCACTCCAAGAATCGGGTTCATGAAGAAACTGCCGCAACTATGGCGGTTGGCATCCGACTTGCCTTGCTGGGCGCGCTGGGCGATTTCGACCAGTTCGGGGCGCTTGGTGCCCGCCATCGCCGGATTGTCGTAACGCATGGCATCCTCCAACATGCCCTTGGCGGCACGCACCTTGAGCACCGCGGCGCGAATCTGATCAGTTGCGATACGCTGCCCCATTTCGACGCCCAGCGCCTTGGCGAGCTGATCGTAGCCAACCGTGCCGGTCGCGCTGTGCCGCAAACGGAACGTGACGGACAGCACCACATAGCGCGGTGTGGGGAAGAATTCGGCGGCTGGCACGGCGGGGGCGTCATACATGCTGGCCTTGAGCGCGCTCATGCGATAACCGAACCGAAGATCGGCGGGTGCAAGTTCGCGTGTCTGCTTGGTCTTGCGGTCCCAAACCTCCACGGACGCGACCGAAGTGGCGACTTCCTGGCCATATGCCCCGATGTTCTGCACCACCGAGGCACCCACCGTGCCGGGAATGCCGGACAGTCCCTCGACGCCTTCCAGCCCGAGCCGCACGGTGAACGCGACGAAATCATCCCAATTGCAACCGGCCTCGGCGTTGACATGCACGGTGCGCTCGTTCCCCTCGACGGGCGCGGCCTCGTCGGGCACAGTGATGTGACGGCGCGCGTCACGCACCACCACGCCATGAAACGGCTCGTCGGCAACAAGCAGATTGGACCCTCCGCCAATCACACACAATGGCAATCCCTTGGCGTCCGCGCCCTCGACGGCTTCGATGACCCCGACGCGCGTGGTGGGTTCAACGAAACAATCAATCTCGCCACCGACGCCAATGGTGGTGATGTCCGCGAAAGAAGTCATGGCTTCAAGCTTACAAAAAGACCCGACCGAAGGGCCGGGTCTTACACGTGTGAGGCACTCAGCGGGTTTCGCGGTGCACGGTCTGCTTGCCGCAGCGAGCGCAGAACTTCTTGAGTTCAAGACGATCCGGAGTGTTGCGACGATTCTTCGTCGTGATGTAGTTACGCTCCTTGCACTCGGTGCATGCCAGCGTGATGCCGGGACGGATGTCGGCGCTCTTAGCCATGTTCATTCACCTCTAATGGTCTTAAGGTGCGCCCGCCGGGTGACGGGCGCAATTCGTAGCGAGGAAGAGGCTCGAACTCTTGACCTTACGATTATGAGTCGTACGCTCTAGCCAGCTGAGCTACCCCGCCAGAGAGCCCCGAGTGAGAATTGGACTCACGACCTCTTCCTTACCAAGGAAGTGCTCTACCACTGAGCTATCGGGGCGTGGCGGATAGTGGATTCGAACCACTGAAGCACGAAGCGCCTGATTTACAGTCAGGTCCCTTTGACCGCTTGGGAAATCCGCCAGGTCTCGCCGCACGTTTTGGACGGGCCAAAACGGGCAACTTGGCTAGTTTGCCACGGACGGGGGACTTTCGCAAGTTCACGACACACCGCCGATGTCGGCACATTCGTCACATACAACACATTCGTCACATACGGCGGTACACGGCGGCATACGGCGGTACATTCGTCACATACGGCGCATTCCAACGCGCACATGGCGCATACACGCAACAAACCCCGCAGCGCGAGGCTTGCGGGGCTTGAAATGGTGAATGCCTAATAGGGCCGGCTATCAGCCGAGAATGGCCAGCACGTCGCGGGCCGCGACGATCAGATAGTCCTCACCTTCGTAGCGCACTTCGGTGCCGCCGTACTTGGAATACAGCACCTTGTCGCCAACCTTGACGTCCATCGGGATGCGTTCGCCGTTGTCGTCACGACGACCCGGGCCAACGGCCAGAACTTCGCCCTGCTGCGGCTTCTCCTTGGCGTTGTCGGGAATGTACAGGCCGGAAGCGGTCTGCGTCTCGGCCTCGGCCTGCTTGACGATAATCTTGTCTTCCAACGGTGTGAGCTTGATCGACACTGTGGGTCACCTCGTATTCGATAGTTGCTAATGTTTCCGCGCCACGGAGCAAACTTAAGAAGCTGACGAATACCCAAGCTGCTCTGAGGCACTAGGACACATGGTAGCGCGATTATTAGCACTCTGCCAACTTGAGTGCTAACGCTATGAGTGAAATCGGCTCGATTCCTATGCCTTACGGCGTGTGAGAATCGCTTCCCAGCCGATGCTGAGCGAATCAGAAGAGGCTTGCGGGGCGGCGACCTCAGCCTGACGCTCCGTCAAATGAAATGCTTCGACATCTGCCAAGACGGCCGGCTCTGTCTCTACCTTGGCTTCAGAGGCCAGCATTTTGCGCTCAACCGTATCAACCGGCTCGGCCTTGGCGACCTGGCGGGTGGACTTGATCTCCAAGCTTTCAGGAGTGTCTGCTTCACTGGCAGAACTGCCCAGTGAGAACGAAATGAGATCCGGCTCGGGAGAGGCGATGGCGGGGAATTCCTTATCAGCTGCCTTAATAGCGTCGAGCGTTGCCTCAGACACTGTTGACACATGCGATGCAGCTGTTGCAGACTGCTCATACGACGTGGGCACTGCGGACACTTGAGCATCCGGTTGAGCAGCGGGCTGACTCTCTACCGGCTGACTATTTACAGGCTGACTATTCATCTCAGATGAGTGCTCAGCCGCTTCTATCCTGCCACGCCGTTCAAAAGCTTTGCGTTTCTCGATTTGAGACTTGCGCAGAGCACTGCGAATCTCACGCTGTTCCATCACTTGCGTGGCAGCTTCTTCAGACACTCTGGCAGCAATCGGCTTTTTCTTATGTTCAACAGCAACCTGCTGCGCTGTCGCTGATGCACCCTTAGTCGCAGATGAACGCTTTGCAGCAAGCGCAACCTTGCGCTCCCACTCACGAGCCTGAGAGGCAGCGTGCGCTCCTAATGCGAGCACAACACCGAGTAAAACGGTGGGAATAAGAGCAAACCACGGGCTGAAATGCAAAGCGAACGCGCATACCAACATGAGCACAGCGAGAATAGCCAGCGAAATAACAACAATACGACGGCGACGAATAGCTTCTCGACGCAAGCGACGCACTTCAGCGATGCGCTGTGCACTGATCTGCCTCTTATTCGACTGCATCATTATCCCTTCCAGTCGGGTATCGCCGTCGCTGAATCGCGTTCCACTGTGCTCATCTACCAGATGCAGCGACGTGGAATATTTATCTGCACGATGTTCCTGCGCTGATTGCATACCTTTGCGCGTGCGCTCGGGCAACCAAACCACAATTCCCATGAGTGCAATCACTAGCACAATGATGGTGCTCAGTGATTCATATCCCATAACTGTTAAGAATAGGTGAAGATTGCCATATTTCCATGGTTTTCTCACGGGCGTGTCGAGATATAGGTTGCACGCAATGACTGAACGCTAACAGGTAAGCTGTCCAGCATGAACCCAGCTGAAAGCAAACAGGTGTTGCGCAATACTGCCATTGCACAACGCAAGTTAGTCACCTACAAAGAACGCGCACAAGCCGGCACACAGCTGGCCAATCATCTGCATGAATTACCACTACCTAAACGCGGCAGCACGGTGGCTGCCTACGTTTCTATGGGCTCAGAAATCGAGACACGTCCACTGCTCACAGCATTGTTGGGCAATGACTACCATGTGTTGGTGCCTCGCCTAGGCAACGGCATGGATATTGGTTGGGGTGAGCTGCGCAGCACAGACGTGACTTGTACGCCATTGATGAACTGCGGAGAAGGTCGACCTTGGGAACCCTCTGGTGAAGTTCTGTCACCTGAAGCACTGCAACAAGCGCAAATGATTATTCTGCCAGCACTGCTGGTGGACAAGCGCGGCACACGGCTAGGGCGCGGCGGCGGATGGTATGACCGCGCACTCATGCACTGCGCGGCACATGCTCCAGTAATTGCAGTGTGCTGGCCATGGGAGATCAGCTCAGTGCTCTTGCCGCATGAAGCGCATGACCTGCCGGTTAATGGTGTGCTTACCACTGAAGGGTACTGCACCCTTGCAGCGCGCAGTCTTATAAGCAAGTGACTGTCAGGCCAATGACTAGGATATGAACAGTTGCAACCTGAGTAAGACGTCTTTTTCGGGAGGAATACATGCCTACCTATCATTATCGCTGCAAATCCTGCGGATATGACTTCACCGAACATCAATCATTTGATGATGACCCTATCACCGTGTGCCCCGAGTGCCATGAGCAGCAAGTGCGTAAAGTATTTTCCGCCGTGCCAATTGAGTTTAAAGGTTCTGGCTTCTATCGCACTGATAAGACGTCCGATAAGAAGTGATATAACGGGCGCCACACACCTGCGAAGAGCTTAAGCGGTGCTAATTTGTGACGCCGATGATGTTCTAGCAAATGTGCTAACGAACGCTGTAATGGATATCCTGACGATTGCTGTATATGTGAAGAACTTCGTGGGGTCTATCCACAATTGCCCGACAGGCTTGCGTTGCGATTCCATGCCATTCAAACATGGATGATATGAAGAACATCACCTTGCCTTGGGCGCAACTTACCAGTCCCACGTTGGCTGGGCGCCGCCAACGTGCGCGACTGAGACGCATAAGCGTAGTGGCGTTTGCTTGCCTGAGCGTGTTAGCCGTCTTTTCTGTGATGACGTCTTTGCAGCACAGCACCACGATAATTGTGGCTGCACATGCCATCAAACGCGGGGAAACTATCCGCAGTCAAGATATTGCTGTGATGAAAGTTCCTAACTCACCCATCACGCGTAATGCATTGCAGTCCAGCGAAGAAGCTGTGGGCAAGATTGCACAGATTGACTTCGAGGCCAACCAGCCATTATCGCCCACTAATGCGCGCGATGCGCCGGTGGTGCCATCTGGTCACACCGTGCTTGATGTGACGGTGGCTAACGGTAAGACTAGCTTGCAAGCAGGCGACAGCGTGTCGCTAATGTCATCGGTGGGCTGCGAAGAAGTGTCCGACGTGTGCACGCTGGCAAGCAAGGCATTAGTGATGGGCATGGCGGACGACGATTCGGGCGTGCGGTTGTCGGTGGCACTGGATCCCGACGCCGCGCTCAACGTGATGAAAGCCGCGGAATTAGGCGCTATCATTGCCGTGCACCAATAGCCTCTAAAGTTGCGCGGGCATGCCGCTACGAGACGAAGCCTCTTAGCACTTGCCACACTTCGCTTGTAAACCACGAGAGTCAAGGCATAATCACTCAACTTCGCTCGGAACACCAAAGAACGAAGCATGCAATAAATGAATGTGCAACTTAGAAGCGCGGAGAGCCCAAAGCAGCGGACAGTGCGTTTGCGGTGGCAGCACTCACTGCTGCGGTGCCACCAATCACATACGCATTTGCCACTTTGCCCTTGAACCCAGCCGAATACGACACCGCAGCACTCTTCGCGTCAGACACCAACAACACCGGCGCCTTGCTATGTCCAGCCAATGAACCGGCCACCAGCGCATCTGGATAATCGTCGCCGCGTGCGTACACAACGCCGTCCATGCTCAGACCGCCGTTCTTCTGGGTCCACTCCGCAATCTTCACACTCGTCTCATAACGCGTTGCGCCTGACACACGCGTCACACCCTTCAATCCAGAAAGATGCTTGTCTGACACAGCTGAAGTGCCACCCACCACAACCACGCGCGAGAACTTTGCTAGGGCCGCACGCTGGGCAGAAGTCAACCCAGTGTTCGGGTCACACAAGAACACTGGAGCCTTAGCTGAGTAGGCATACGAGCTCACACTCAATGCGTCTGCATAGCTTGCACCAGTGGCTACAATCGCCGTTGAACCCCACGAAGTGCCACCCTGCTGATACAGCTTATAGGACGTTTCATAGCGAGTGCTGCCATCTAGACGCGTAATCGTGGTGCCCGCACATTGCTTCTTCAGCTGAGCAACCACATTGGCCTTCACTGCGCTCGCACCGCCTACAACAATAATCTTCGACGGCTTCAAACGCTTCAACTGCGTAAGCGCCTGAGACGACAACGCAGAAGAATCAGTTAGCACAACTGGCGCATCCAGCACGCCAGACAAACCGGAAGCTGCCAGCGCATCAGGATAATTTGCGCCGCTAGCCACAATCACCGTGTTGGCTGTGCCCGGATATGCCGTGGAAATAACTTTGCTCATCGTGTCATATCGCGTCGCTCCAGACAAACGAGCCGACTTAGCTACTGCCCACTTCGCATACAGCGTCATATTGTTAGCAGGCATAGTGCCCGTGCTGAAATTCCATGCCTTTGTGCCGGCCTTGTCTGTATACCAGCCACCGAAAGCATACCCGCTGGCAGACAAACTACCAGGATCGCTAACAGTTGCACCATAATTCACAGTCCGCTTCGCCGGAGCTGAACCATGCCCATTCGCGTCGAACGTCACTGTGTATACATTCGGCTTGAATGTTGAATACGTCACTGCCGCAGTGCGCGAGGTCGGAATAGCTGACGCAGAAGCATACTCCTTCCCGCTCGCAGCATCCCTCCACTTGCCGATATTGGTATAGCCAGTGCGCGTAGCTGAGGTATCAGGCTCACCAAGTTCACAATCAGACGGCTTCAAGGTGAACCCTGTCCCCAGCTTCAAATCCTGAAGCTTTGAAACACCAAAGAACATGCGGCTTTTACTGCGCACAGCCGACGTTTTAAAACTCGACAAATCCAACGACTTTAACCCCGAGCAGCCGTAAAACATCATTTCCATGCTCCGCACACTCGCCGTATCAAACTTGGACACATTCAACGAGGTCAACTTTGAGCAGTTGAAAAACATAGTGCTCATATCCGTGACTTTAGAAGTCTTGAAATTTGTCACATTCAGCGACTGCAAGGACTGCAAGTTAGAGAACATGCCGCTCATATTCGTCACGTTTGACGTGTCAATTTTATCGAGATTCTTAATCTCAACAAGCCCGCTGAGCTTATCGTCGTCCCCATGCGTAGACGACTGGAACAGGTAGGATGCGTCATCAGGGAACCTGGGATATTTACCGTTTGCACCGTAGACCAGATCGTACATATCAGTGGCCGCAGAGCTCTTAGCTGCGCAAGCAATAACGGAATCATCTGCCGCAGAGCCGGTGCCGCTACCAGCATTCCAGCATTTCTCATATTTTGTGCCGCCAGAGGTGGATGCTGTACTTGATGCAGAAGCAGCAGGCTTCGTGTTTTGGAAAGTAATGGTACGAACCTTGGTTCTGGCGATGCTGCTATCAACAATAATGCCAAGGCTGTAGCCGCTCTGCCCTTTATCGGCCTTGCCTAGCGTGCCTGAAACCGCTGCAGCTTGCGCTGGAATCGAACCATAAGGCATGAGTGCAGCCAACAAACCTACGGACAATACGCCAGCCAGCAATCGCATCGACAAGGTAAAGCGCGAGACACGCATTTTCTTTGATACACGGTTCATCGTCCCTCAACTCCTTCAAACAGTTCCACCCGTCTCCCACAGGTGAGAAACTACAGCATCCCAAACTTCTGCGCCGGAAAACTGCACGAAGATAACTGTTATTAAGGATACACTTACCCCCCGATAAGTCACCCCCTTCAAGGTCGCATATCGGCGAAATATCAACATGCATAGAGTGACTTGAAATCTTCCTTTAGCGCTCATCTATAGGGGTGTAGGCACGTTCGACGGGGCCGGTGTAGACCTGACGCGGGCGGCCGATTTTGGTGTGCGGGTCGGTGAGCATCTCGTGGTATTGCGCAATCCAACCGGGGATGCGGCCCAGCGCGAACAGCGTGGTGAACATGGCCGGATCGAAACCGATGGCGCGATAAATCAGGCCGGTATAGAAATCGACGTTCGGATACAGGTGACGCTCAACGAAATACTCATCATGCAAGGCAATATCTTCCAGCTCAACAGCCACCTCAAACAATGCACGTTCGTCAGCGGGCAGCTTCAGCGTATCTTCACGTTCCATAATGCGCTCTAAGTATTGCTTAGCAATAGCCGCACGCGGATCATAAGACTTATACACACGATGCCCGAGGCCCGCAATGCGCGTACCCTCTTGCTTAGCCAACTGAACAACTTCCCGAACAGACTTGCCGGAATCGCGGATGGCCTTCAACTGGCACAGCACAGCCTCGTTCGCACCGCCGTGCAGCGGGCCGGACAGGGCGTTGACACCCGCCGCCACCGCGGAATACAGGTTCGCGTGCGCCGAACCGGCGATACGCACCACGGAAGTGGAGCAATTCTGCTCGTGGTCGGCGTGGATGATGAGCAAACGGCCCAGCGCGTGCACATACAGCGGGTCGGATTCAAACGGTTCGTAAGGCACGGCGAAGCACATGCGCAGGAAGTCATCCACGTAACCGCGCGCGTAATCCGGGTAGAGCATCGGCTCGTCGCGGCGACGGCGGAAGATGTAGCTGACCACCGTTCGCGCCTTGGCCATGATGATCTTGGCCGCTTCGTCGAACTGGTCGGAATCATTGACATCGGTGGTGTCGGGATAGAACGTGGCGAGCGCGTTGATGGCGGAGGCGAGCACACTCATCGGGTGCGCCGCGCGCGGGAACGACCCCATGAAGGTGCGGAAGTCCTCGCCTACCATCGTCTTGTGGTTGATGTCGGCGCAGAATTGGTCGTATTGCGCCTTGCTGGGCAGTTCGCCGCACTCCAGCAGCCAAGCCACTTCAAGGAAGTCCGACCCCTCGCACAACTGCTCGATGGGATAGCCGCGATAACGCAGGATGGAATGCTGACCGTCGATGTAGGTGATTTTCGATTCGCATTGCGCGGTGGTGAGGAAGCCTGGGTCGAGCGTGACCCAGCCATCGTTACGCAGGTCGGAGACAACAAGGCCGTTGGCGCCTTGGGTGGCTTCAACGACGGGCAGCGTGAAACTGGCTGAGTCGATGTTGAGCTGGGCTGTGGCCATATCGCGCTCCTTAACACTCCTGTACACTCTTTGCGTTTGAAAGTACCGTTCGCTATAAAGTACCGCTCACTATATGGCATTCATGTTTCCGCGCAAGCGCCTATCTCAAAAGCAGCAACTCTCATTCACTGTCTTTTCAAGCAAAGGCCGCAAGGCCGTAGTCGAGAAATCTTATTGAATAGTGAAACCTTGGTTGGCGCCGTATTCTTTTAAGTCCTTCTGCCATGAGACAAGCCCTTGCTTCAACGTGACTTTGCCTTGCGGCTTGGTGAACGGCTGAAGCGGATTACCATTGGCATCCAACTGCCCCATTTCGACGGCGTGCTGGCGACGGGCGTATGCTCTCCACGAGCTTGCCCACTGATATGCCTTGCCCACCGTCGAACGAAAGTCAGTTCGCGCATACACTTCAAATGGTAAATACTGGTAGTCCACCGACACACTTTCGGCAGCCTGCGCCAATACGCGATTGAACTCTTGCCCGCCAAAATAGGCAATATCAATACCTCTCGCGTCTTTGATGGTGGTTTTAGAAAGGAACCCAGCGTCCGACAGTGTGTTCAAATCAGCAGGGAACGCACCGCTATCCACACGCACACCAATACCACTGGCGTCATGCGTAACGAAATCAACAAAACGATAGGCAGCGTCCGGCTTGCGCGTGGATTGCAACACGCACATGGCAGATCCGCCGTTTTCTGCATTGGTGGTCAAGCCGTCCAAA
>CAVFKU010000040.1:0-4726 GCA_963623245.1 Parabacteroides merdae | reverse complement strand
GGCATCGCGCCCACACGCCACAACCCTGCCGCGCCTGGCACATCAGCCAGCAGCAACGACGGCATCCACGCGCCGGAGAACACTGAAGCAATAGTGCCGGTGCCGACTGCTTTTTTCCAGCCATCCGACCAAGTACTTAACCTGGTGTTGATTAAGTCCTCGTCAATCATGTTCTGCCAGAACTCAGTAAACTGCTTGGTTCCCTCATCTGTTTCAAGGTTTATAGTGACGGTTTTGCCGTCTTGGCTAGTGCGAAAAGGCTGCCCGCCAGCCAGCCAAATCATGGCGTCATAGAAGCTCGCATCGCCTGCATCTGCAGCAATATACACGCCGATGGCCTTGAGCTTTTTTGCGGCCTCGTAATAATCGTTCCATGTCTTAATCTGTGTTGCATCCACGCCAGCTTGGTCGAACACGTCCTTGTTATAGAAAAACGCCATGGGACCTGAATCCATTGGCAAACCGTACACTTTGCCTGCCAGCTGCACGGACGACCATGTGCCGGGCGAATAGAAGGCTGCGTAGTCCGTGCCGATTCTGTCTGTCAGGTCAAGCAACTGGCCCGAGACGGCGTATTGGCGTAATGCATGGTATTCGATTTGAGCAACGTCTGGCATACCATAGCCGTCTTGAATGGCAGTATTTAAATTGGAATAATCTGAATCATTGGTTACATCCACTGCAATATCAGGATTAGCAGCCTCGAAGCGCTTCACCACCTCAGTTAAGCTCGGCTCCCACCCCCACACGGTGATATGCGTGCGCGTGTCCGCTTGCCCGCACGCGGCGAGGCCAGCTGAAACGGCCAGCGCCATGGCAAAGGCAAGGGCGCGTCGAATCAGCTGTCGGAACCTATGCATATTCCCCCAGTGTAGCGAAGCCGCCTGATGCACTGTTTTGCGATGACGGCTTCAGCAAGTGCAACGCGCTTGTTTACAACAATCATTCGACGGTGACGGACTTGGCGAGGTTGCGCGGCTTGTCGACATCGTAACCCTTGATTTTGGCCATATCCATAGCGAAGAGCTGCAACGGCACCACATCGACCAGCGGGCTCATCAGCGTGGGGCACGCGGGCCGCCAGAACACCACGTCCGCATAACGCCGAACGTCCTTGTCGCCCTCTTCGGCCACCGCGATGATGGTGGCTCCGCGCGCCTTGACCTCCTCGATGCCGGAGATCACCTTGGTGTGCAACACGCTGCGCCCACGCTCGGGCGGCACGATGAACACCACCGGCTCGCCCGCGTCCACCAAGGCGATTGGCCCGTGCTTGAGCTCACCGGCGGCGAAGCCCTCGGTGAAGGTATAGGCGATTTCCTTGAGCTTCAACGCACCTTCCAGCGCCACCGGATAACCGACATGGCGGCCTAGGAACAGGAAGGACTGCGCATTCGCCATGCGCTTGGCTGTCTGTTCGATGGCGGCCGTCTGGGTGTCAAGCACCCACTGGATCTTGCTCGGCATATCTTTGAGAGAATCAATCTGTTGACGAATCTCGTCACGGAACATCGTGCCTTTGACCTGCGCCAAATACAGCCCCAGCAGATAGGCCGCGGTGATTTGGGCGACGAATGCCTTCGTGGAAGCCACGGCGACTTCCGGGCCGGCATGGGTGTAGAGCACCGCGTCGGACTCGCGCGGGATGGTGGCGCCCTGCGTGTTGCAGATCGCCAGCACCTTCGAGCCTTGTTCGCGGGCATGACGCAAGGCCATCAACGTGTCCATCGTCTCACCCGACTGCGAGATGGCGACCACCAGCGTGCGGGCGTTGAGAATCGGGTCTCGATAGCGGAACTCGTGCGCAAGTTCGATTTCTACTGGGATGCGCACCCAGTGCTCGATGGCGTATTTGGCGACCTGCCCGGCATAGGAGGCGGTGCCGCAAGCGACCACGATGATCTTGTCAATCGCCTTAAAGTCGTGCTCCTCGATGCGCACCTCGTCAAGCTCGATGGCGCCCGAATCGTCAAAACGCCCCAACAGCGTGCGCTGCACGGCCGCCGGATCCTCATGGATCTCCTTGTCCATGAACGAATCCCAACCGCCCTTTTCGGCCGCGGAGGCATCCCAGTCGATGGTGAAGGTCTTGGGGCTGTCCACCACATTGCCGTCGAAATCGGTGACCGTCACCTCGTGAGCGCTCACGCACACGGCCTGGTCCTGGTCGATTTCCATCGCGCGCTTGGTATAAGCCACGAACGCGGCCACATCGGAGCCGAGGAAGTTCTCCCCCTCGCCCAGGCCCACCACCAGCGGAGAATCGTGGCGTGCGCCGACGACAACACCCGGCTGGCGGCAGTCGGTGGCCAGAATCGTGAACGCGCCCTGAAGCATGCGGGCCAAGCGGCGCACCGCCTTGAACAAATCAGGGGCACCTTCTTCAGTGATGATCTTGTCGACGATTTTGCCCAGCAGTTTGGCCGCCACTTCAGTGTCGGTGGCCGAAGCAAAATGATAGCCTTCCGCCATCAGATCGAGCCGCAATTGCGAGGCGTTTTCAATAATGCCGTTATGGATGATGGCCACTTGGCAGTCTTGGCTGACGTGCGGATGGGCGTTGACATCGCTCGGCTCACCGTTGGTGGCCCAGCGGGTGTGGCCGATGCCCACGGTGGCGACGGGCATGGGATTGCGTTCGACATCTTCGATGAGGTTCTTCAGGCGACCGGCCTTCTTGCGCACCGCCACCTGCTCCATACCGGGGGCACTCAGCGCCACGCCGGCCGAATCATAACCGCGGTATTCAAGGCGCTGCAAGCCTTGCAAGCACACTTCCAGCGGTTTATCACAAGCTGCATCAAGACGACCGGCGTATCCAACGATTCCACACATAGCTCACCACACTAACGCATCGAGGCGGCAAACTACACCCAACTGCACCCAACGTGCGAAAAATACGCCTTGTTCCCGCCTGAATTCAGCGATTGCGCTTGTTTGCGTCACGCATAACACGCAACGCCTCGCGCTTGTCTTGCTCCTCACGCAACGCCTGACGCTTGTCGTATTCACGCTTGCCTCTTGCCAGCGCAATTTCCAGCTTGGCGCGTCCGCCCTTGAAATACAGGCTCAGCGGCACAATGGTATACCCTTTGGCCTCGCTTTGGCGCGATAACTTCATGATTTCACTCTCATGCAGCAACAGTTTGCGCTTGCGCTTGGGAGCATGATTGTTCCATGTGCCGTTTAGGTATTCAGGAATGTTCGCACCTTCTAGCCACATCTCGCCACGACGGTCAATAGACACGAACGCTTCCGACAGGGAAGCACGCCCCTCGCGCAGGGATTTGACCTCAGTGCCCGTAAGCGCCATACCTGCCTCATATTTGTCTTCAATAACGTAGTTGTGACGCGCTTTCTTATTTTGTGCGACCAGCTTAGTCCCCTGCTCTTTGGCCATAATCCCTCCTTTCGTGCACTGCTTAATGCTTCACTATTAACAGCAAAACGATTAGTGGATGTACCAGTATTGGCTAGGATTATATATGGTACGCCAGCTGACAATATAGGCACCCACCGCATTCATCTCAGAAATCAGAATCGAATTGCCGTTCACGGATTCGACCACACCCACATGCCCATAGGTACGGTCTGCACCAGCCTGCCCAGGAAGGAAGGAAATAGCCGCGCCAACTTCAGGATTATGATCCACGCGCAATCCATATCGTGGAGCACTTTGCCACCAAAATCCACCATTACCAAGATATGAAGGCGTATTGATGCCCAGCTGCTTACGACGATTATATGTCCACCACGTGCACTGACCGGAGACATAAGCATTGCCGTAGTCGCCATTCGATGTGCCTTGACCGCCCGAGGGAACAACATTGCCGCTGTCGGTGGAACCTTGCGAGCCATTGTCAACTCGAGAAGCAGCATCAGCTTGTTCCTTCTGATATTGACTATTAAACGAATCCACTTCGGATTGAATAAGCACACTCTTCGCAGCCTGTTGCGCGGCTTGCGAATCCAAACTAGCGACTAGCTGACTGAGTTCACTACGCTTGGCTTCGCCTTCCTGACGCAGTTGCTCAAGCTGATTACGCTCACTTTGCGCAGCATCTGCAGAAGCTTGGGCAGCAGCAGCCTTTTCATCTGCTTTAGTCTTCAGTACGTTAATTTGCTTTTCGATGGCAGCCAGACGCTCACTGCGGTTCAATGACGTGTTCAATGTTGTTGCCGCAGAAGAAGCTGCATTGGCTTCATTACGAGAAAGAGCGTCGCGCGACTGCATGGAGTTCACAAAGTCTTTGGTGCTGGTGGCGCCAGTGACCACACTCATCACATCGGAAGCCTCAGAGCCTTGCATTTCTTCACGAGCTAGCTGAGCGACCGCCGCATGGGCATCGTCATAATCTTTGCCGGTTTTCTCGATCTGCTCTTCGAGCTCTTGCTTATCTTTCTGAGCAGCAGCAAGCCTGGCGGAAGCGGCGTCCGCTTCACTTTGCGCGCTGGCCGCAGCCTCATTGGCTTGTGTGACCTTCTCTTGCGCTGCAGCAATCTTGTTATTCGTCAAATCGTCCAGCTCAAGAATCTTATCTGCCAATTCTTGATTAACGCCCTCCAATTGCGAGCGCAACTCGGCTTCACGCTGCACGGACGCACTGTGCGCATTGCGCGCGTTGACTAAATCGGAATACGTGTCGGCTTGCGCGGAAGGAAGCGGGCAAACCATTGCAGCGGTTGCATACGCGGTGATGAAGGCCATCGAGGCAATCGCGCGCCT
>CAVFKU010000039.1:0-15739 GCA_963623245.1 Parabacteroides merdae | reverse complement strand
GTGATGTGAGGAATCACCTGCACGCACTGGCCAAGATATTCGCCCGCACGCTCTTTACGCAGCACCTCCTGATAAATCTGACCAGTGGTGACGTTGGCTTTCTGACTTAAGAACACATCAAGGAAACGTTCATAGTGACCAATGTCAAGATCTGTTTCCGCACCGTCTTCAGTGACATAGACCTCGCCATGCTGGAACGGGTTCATCGTGCCTGGGTCGACGTTGATATAGGGGTCAAGCTTCTGCTGAAGCACCTTCACGCCGCGCGAACGCAACAGACGGCCAAGCGAGGAGGCAGTCAGGCCTTTACCGAGGGAGGAAACCACGCCTCCAGTGACGAAAATATGCTTGGTGACGTGCTCTTGGGGATTGCCATGTGTTCTTCTAGACATGGAACTTCAGCCTATCATTGCCACATGACGCGGCGTGTTTCTATAGTGCACTGCCCGTTCAGTCGGTAATGAGGTGGGCGACAGCTTCCAGAGCGAGTTTATATCCAAAGAACCCCATGCCAGTGATAGTGCCGGTGGCAACAGAGCTAATGACGGAACGCTTGCGGAACTCGTCGCGTGCACTCGGATTGGAAATGTGCACCTCAATCAGCGGCAATCCTTCATCTACAACCATGTGGGCGGCGTCGGCCAGTGCATACGAATAATGCGTGAACGCAGCCGGATTTATCACCACCGGCGTCTTCTCGTCGGCGGCCCTGTGCATCCACGCCACCATCTCGGCCTCGTCGTCACTTTGGCGCACCTCGACTTCAAGACCAAGGGCTTTACCCCATTCGGAGCACAGTTCGCGCAGCGTGTCAAGATCTTGCTTGCCGTACACATCAGGCTGGCGCACACCAAGGCGGCCAAGGTTCGGACCGTTGACGACAATGACTTTCACCATTGAATCACTCCTTTGCTTTCATAACATTTGCATATTGACTATCTGCTCCAGCAGACGCGCGATTGCTCCTATTGAATACGATCGAATGCTTCTCGCACTGCCTCTAGCGGTGGATTCTCTAAGTGGATGACACGCCCAGGGCCTTCGAGCACCACGAAGCGTAACGTATTGCCGCGCGCCTTCTTGTCCTTGTGCATCAGCGCCAGCACGTCCTCGAATGAGCCATTGTTCCACGAGGTAGGCAATCCCAACGATTGCAGCAGCGAACGGTGATATTGCACCAGCTGCACATCGATATGCCCTAGAATATTCGACATCTCGGCGGCGAACACCATGCCGACCGCCACTGCATTGCCATGACGCCAGCGGAAATGCTCAAGCTTTTCGATGGCATGTCCCAACGTGTGTCCGTAATTGAGGAACTCGCGCTTGCCCCGCTCTTTAAGATCAGCAGACACATGGTGCATCTTGACACTGACCGTGCGTTCAATGAGTTCGGCCACCACTTCCCGCAAATCGGAATCAAGGAAAGTTGCGCCGTCAAAACCGTGTAATTCGCTCGCGTGCGCTTCAAGAATATCGAGAATGGTGGTATCTTCAATGAACCCAGATTTAGCAACCTCACCTAACCCTTCGATAAAAATATCGTTAGGCAATGTGGACAGAGCGCGCAGGTCAGCGAGCACGCCGGCCGGAGTGTAAAACGAGCCGACGAGGTTTTTGCCTGCTTCAGTATTGATGCCGGTTTTGCCGCCGGTGGAAGCGTCTACCATAGCCAGCAGGGACGTTGGGCAGTTGACATATCGAATGCCGCGCATCCAAGTAGCGGCGATAAACCCAGCCACATCGGTGGCCGCTCCCCCGCCCAAGCCCACAATGGCATCGGATCTGGTATAGCCTTCATCGCCTAAACGACACCAGACGCTGTTCGCCACGTCAACGGTTTTGCCGCTTTCTGCATCGGGAATCACGATGTCGCACACGTCATAACCGCCCTGTCGCAATAGTGCACGCGCCCTGTCACTGTGTCGTTGCACCGATTGGGTGTGAATCAGCGCCACTCGCACCGGCTCACTTCCCAGCACTTCGGCGAGATGACTCATGGCCCCCTCGCCGATGCGCACCTCGTATGGCTCAACACCAGACCCCGCTACGGCGACAGTGCGCTCAAGAATCATGTCCATCACCTTTCTTGCAACCATCTGCGGAGTTTCTCCTCGCGTGCGCACACGCACATTGGCGATTTTGCGAAACACTGGATTACGCTGTTCATACAATGCTTTCCAGCGTGCATTCGCATCTCCATCAAGCATTGGACGGCCACCGCCACGATTGGCACGATCCATTGCTTCATTCGGATCAGCATCTAAATACACAACGCGGCCGCCGCGTGCACAGTAGTCAGATAATGCTTGCTGAACAGAAAGGGTCATCGGCGCACCGCCACCCAAAGCAAAAATGCCAGAAAAACTAGAAAGCATCTCAACAATAACTTCAGATTCAACCTTGCGGAATGCTGATTCGCCATACTGCTTAAAAAAAGCAGGAATATCCATGCCGATTTTACGCTCGATTTCAAGGTCTGCGTCAGCAAACGGTACGCCCATTGCACGCGCACCTTCTCTACCAATACGCGTTTTGCCAGCTCCCATCATACCGATGATGACGGCGAGGGGTTGGTGCTGTGCGTGGCTGTGATTCATCGCATATGCTCCGGCCAAGAGTTGAGATAATCCTGGCAATTGCGGCGTACTTCCTCAAGGCTGTCGCCACCAAACTTCTCGAGCGCATATTGCGCCAACGTAAGCCTGACCATCGCCTCGGCCACCACCGCAGCAGCAGGAACCGCTGTGGAATCAGAACGCTGATTGATGGCTTGGGCGGCTTCGCCGGTGAGCACGTCCACGGTGCGCAAGGCTTTGGGGATAGAAGGAATCGGCTTCATGGCAGCACGCACTACAATTGGTTCACCATTTGACATGCCGCCCTCAATACCGCCGGCACGGTTAGTTAATCGTGAGATATGCCCATCGTTACCCAACGCTATCTCGTCGTGAGCTTGAGAACCAGGGCGCATCGCTTCAAGGAAGCCGTCGCCAATCTCCACGCCTTTAATTGCCTGAATGCCCATAAGTGCGGAAGCCAGCGCTGCATCTAGACGCCTGTCTGACTCTACATAGGTGCCGATGCCTGCCGGCACGCCGTAGGCAATTACCTCAACAACACCACCTAGTGTGTCAGCCTCGGCTGTTGCTTCGTCAATACGCGCAATCATGCGCTGTTCAGCCTCTTTGTCTAATGTGCGCACAGCGGAGGCATCCAGGGCATCAACGTCGCTAGGCATGGGACGCTTCGCTGCAGCAACATCACTCACTCCAGCCCCTCCGATGGAAAGCACGTGAGCAACTGTGCGAATACCAAACGCTTGTTCAAGAAAACGCGCAGCCAGCGCACCAAGCGCCACGCGCGAAGCGGTTTCGCGTGCAGAAGAACGTTCCAGCACTTCGCGGGCGTCATCGAAGCCGTATTTGCGCATGCCAGTCAAATCGGCATGACCTGGGCGCGGCCTGCTCAAGGGGGCATTGCGCCCTTCGCGCGGCAAGTCATGATCAAGCGGATCAGCACTCATTACTTCAACCCATTTAGGCCACTCAGTATTGGCAATTTCAATGGCAATAGGACTGCCCAACGTTGAACCGTGACGCACGCCAGTGAGCAGACGCACTTTGTCTTGCTCAAATTTCATACGTGCACCACGCCCATAGCCAAGACGCCGTCTAGCTAAAGCAGAGACCACATCATCGCTAGTCACCTGCACACCAGCAGGCAACCCTTCAATCATTGCTACCAAGGCTTCGCCGTGCGACTCCCCCGCTGTTTGCCAACGCAACATACATTTCCCTTTCGATTGCCACGTGTTGGGTTAATGTTAAGTCATGCCATACCTTATCTATCTGCCTGGTTTGCTATGTGGGCTTGCTATCAGCATTGAAGACGTGCGTCGACGTCGTGTGCCGCGCACATGGGTGATTGCGGGTGTAGCCGCTCAGCTGGCCGCCAATTGCATCTGGGCGGCGATGAACAATGATATATTCACCGTGTTGCAAGCATTGCTGTTCGCCGTATTGTGCACAGTTCTGCAATGGCTGTTGGCGCTGGGAAAACCAGGCTCATTAGGATTCGGCGATGTAACAGCGATGCTGCCGCTGGGGCTTGCCGTGGGGTTGCGAGGGCTGTTTGCCGTGCTGATCTGGTGGATTGCATTAGGCGTAGTGGGATTAACCTTAGTGGCGTTCTGGACGCGCTTTGACCCGCAACAACATACCCCTTATCGCAGCAAAACGCCGTTTGTTCCAGCGATTACTACTGCAGCGCTTGTCGCCGTAAGCGTGCCGCTGTAAAACTCAACGTTTCATCGTCACAATGACATGTGAGATTAGCCAGAAAACATTCAGCTAGTTGGCGTTTTCGTTGGTGGTTTTGTATTCCTGCACATACTGTTCAAACTGCTCATAGCTGGCAGTGAACTTCGTCTCCCCTGTTTTCAGATTCGTCGTAACGAAATAAATCCAGTCGCCTGATTCTGGCTCCAGCGCTGCTTTAATGGCATTGTCTCCCGGATTGGAAATTGCAGTGGGCGGCAACCCCTGATGAACGCGCGTGTTATAGGGATTACTTGTGTCGTCAAGCATGGATTGTGTGAGCTGAGAAGCACTGATGTTATTGCCGTAAGCCACGGTGGTATCCATGCCAAGGGTCATACCTTGGTCAAGGCGGTTAAGAATGACGCGCGTCACTTTGCCGTAATATTCCTCGGAGTTCACCTCGGCTTCAGCAATGGACGCGATAATGAGCAGCTTCTGACGCTCTGAGCCGGTAGGAGCACCCAAATCATCAAGTTTTTCGATGCGCTTATCAACCATTTGCTTAAGAATGTTGGCCGCAGAAGTTTCAGATGCAACATTGTATTGACCTGGCTCCAACCACCCCTCGAAACTGCCGTCAGCTTCATCAGGCAGAATGCCTTTGCCTCCGCTATCGATAACCGATTGGAACTCAGATTCATCAATGCCGCTTAACTGTGCTGCTGCAGCAATAACATCAGAAACACGCTCGCCGGATTTCACGTCAAGGAATCCTGTGGCATTACTGGCATCACTGAGGATCTTTAACGCACCCATGTTGCTCATATGCTTCTTCAATTCAAAGGTGCCGGGGTAGAGCGTGGCGTTATTGGAAGAAACAACATTAGCGAACGAAATTGCCGACTTGATCACCTCTGCTTTGACGAGGTTCTCACCGATAGTCGTTGCATCCTGCCCTTGCTCAACAGTGAACAGCACTGTTCCCTCACCAGGACCTGGGTAATCTTGTGAAATACTCGCATTGAGTTGATTAGCGGCACGAGCAGCAAGAATGGCGCGATAGCCGAAATAGCCTGCTACAGCCACAAGAAGAATCGCCACAATCACCGCAGCGGCCGCAATCCAGCGCTTGTGCTTGCGCATCTTGCGACGCTGGCGCATTTCATGCCGAGACTTCGGGGGTTGTGGGGGCTGTGCAGAAGGCACTGCAGAATCGTCGGACACCCATTGGATGTTCTCCTCGAAGTAATCGTTGAAATTGTCAGTCATCGATTCTCCCTACTGTCTCGCGCATCTAACGCGGTTTGCAATATCACGACAGCCGACTGTTGGTCGACTGCAGGAGGGTGGTTACGTCCGGCGATATTCGCTTGGCTCAATTGGCGGTGAGCACTTACCGTGGTTAGTCGTTCATCAATCAATTCTATCGGTGGGGTTTGTCTCAACGAAGTTTGCTCGCCTGCAACAAGCGTTGTAAGCCGTGCTGTAAGATTATTAGCCCATCGGCGTGCCTTCTTGGCGCTTTTACCTTCTTCGCCGCTCAGCAACAGTGGCAGGCCAACAATGACACGTTCCACCTGTTCGCGTTCGATAATCTCAATAACTTCGCTCATGGCGTGAAAAGCGTCACCATATGCAGCAATATTGCCGATAGGGTGTGCGAACGTGAGCTCAGGGTCGGACAGTGCCAGCCCCACCCGAGCGTCACCTAAGTCAACACCCAGCCAAACCATCGCGTGTGAGGCTAGCCTTTCATCACCTGTGCTTCGAGGGCTTGCAGTGCCTCGTCAATCTTTGAAGCATCAGTGCCGCCACCTTGGGCGAAGTCCGGTTTGCCGCCGCCACCGCCGCCCAGCACCTTCGAAGCATTGCGCACCAGATCGCCGGCCGCGATGCCACGCCTGCGTGCAGCCTCGTTGGTAGCCACGGCAATCATGGTCTTGTCGTCGGCGCTCACGCCGGCCAACGCCACCACAACTGGGCTGTCTTCGCCGAGCCGAGAGCGCACGTCGAGCACCGTCTTGCGCAGAGCATCGAAAGAGCCGAAGTGAGAGACGTTCCTCGCCGCAACCTTCACCGGCGCGGAGGACTGGTTCGCCGCGTCAACCAGCTGCGGCACAGCGGCGGCCAACTGGCTCTCATACATGGAGGCGAGCCGTCGATCTGATTCCTTCAGCTTGGCAAGCAACACATCAATACGCTCGGCCAATTCGTCAGGACGGGCGTTCAGTGTGTCGCTTAACTGGGAAACAAGCGCGTGTTCGCGGGCGTTGTATTCATATGCACTAGCACCCACCAGGGCATCCACGCGACGCACGCCAGAGCCAATGGAGGCTTCGGACATGATGTTGATTGCGCCAATCTTGCCGATGTGATCGACATGCGTGCCGCCGCACAGCTCGCGGCTCCAACCGTCCTCACCGATGGAAACTACGCGCACGATATCGCCGTATTTCTCACCGAACAGATGCATGGCGCCAAGGGCGATGGCGTCGTCGAATTTCATCTCCTGAGTAGTAACAGCGAGATTATCGCGCAAACGCTCATTGACACGCGCTTCAACAGCGCTTATCACCTGCTTTGCGGGCGCACTTGACCATTGGAAATCAAAACGCAAACGGTTTGGTGCGTCCTCAGAGCCACGCTGGGTGGCCTGCGAACCAAGCTCTTCGCGCAACGCTTTATGCACCATGTGTGTGGCCGTGTGAGAACGCGCGATAGCACCACGGCGATGCACATCAATATTCGCGTTGACTTGTGCGCCAACCACCAGCGTGCCTTCAGTCAAACGGCATTGATGAACGATCAAATCCTTGATGGGCTTTTGTACATCGTCAACTTCCAGCACCGCGCCGTCGTCAGAGAGAATCTCACCCTGATCAGCAAGCTGACCGCCTGCTTCGGCATAGAAAGGCGTGCGGTCAAGAATAACCTCGACGTTCGCCGGCCCGCTCACCGCTGCCACGGCGCCCTTGCCTTCCTGCACGAGCCCCAGCACGGTGGCGCGAGCAGAGAAATCCGTGTATCCAAGAAAATCAATCGGCTTAGCAAGTGTCTTCTTGAAATCGTCATAGACGGACAAATCCACATTGTGACGCTTCTTCAACGCGTCGGCGCGAGCACGATTCTTCTGCTCGGCCATCAGCTCACGGAACTTCGTCTCGTCGACTTTCACGCCCTGATCTGCAGCCATTTCAAGCGTCAGCTCAATCGGGAAACCGTAGGTGTCATGCAGCTTGAATGCATCTTCACCAGGAACGGTGTCTTTACCAGCTTCCTTAGCTTTGCTGACCGCCATATCAAAGATTTCAGTGCCGGCTTCCAGCGTGCGGCGGAATGCATCCTCTTCACCATATGCTGCTTCAGACACTTCATGGAACATGTCGTTGAGCTCTGGATAGCTGGGCTCCATAGCCATCTTGGATGTCGGCAGCAGGGTCGGCATCACTGGCTCGTTCACGCCGAGTTCGCGCATGGCCTTGACAATACGACGCAACAGACGTCGCAACACATATCCGCGCCCGTTATTGGAGGGGCGTACGCCGTCCGACATAATCATCAACGCAGAACGCACATGGTCAGCCACGATACGGAAGCGCACATCCATAGCCTCATCATCGCCGTAGACGCGGCCAGAAAGCTTCTGCGCAGCTTCGATAACAGGGAACACTTCATCGGTCTCATAAATGTTGCCCTTGCCTTGCATTAAATAGGCCAAGCGTTCAAGACCGGCGCCAGTGTCAATGTTTTTGTTTTCCAACTCGCCGACGATATGCAAATCGGTTTTGGACTTGACGTTGTCTACCTCGTAGTTCTCAAACACCAAGTCCCAAATTTCGATATAGCGATTCTCGTCGGCGATGGGGCCACCCTCACGGCCAAAATCAGGGCCACGATCAACATAAATTTCAGAGCAGGGACCACCAGGACCAGGACCGCCAGTGGTCCAGAAGTTATCTTCCATGCCCATAATCTGAATATGCTCAGGGTCAACACCCTCATTACGCCACAGCGAACGGGCTTCATCATCGTCAGTAAAGGTAGTCATCCACAGCTTGTCGGGCTCAAAACCATACCCACCCTTGTCTTGTGGTGTGGTGAGCAGCTCATAGGCATAATGAATGGACTCTTCCTTGAAATAGTCACCGAAAGAGAAATTGCCCAACATTTGGAAGAACGTGCCGTGACGTGTAGTCTTGCCCACCTCGTCAATATCTAACGTGCGCACACACTTTTGATTCGACGCCATGCGCGGATACGGCGCAGTCTGCTCACCCATCAAGTACGGGATGAACGGCACCATGCCGGCAATAGTGAACAGCGTGGTTGGGTTCGGCGAAATCAGCGACGCGGAAGGCACAACCAAATGGTCATGCTGAGCGAAGTAATCAAGATAGCGCTTTGCTATTTCACTGGTGCGCATAAGCGATTAGGCTCCTTTTGCGATTGAAGTACGAGGGCACACTATACCTTAAAAACAGGAAAATTAAACAAACCTACGATCTTGGCTTCAGCCCAAACGCTTTGCGTACTGCTTGTTCAGCTCGCTCTCACGAGCGCGACGAGCGGCATTAAAATCGCTCCACAATCCTTCAAGCGTGCGCATAGCAACATTCTCTTGATCAGGCCCGAGTAGAAATTGACGTGCAACATCGGGCGTGTTGGCTTTCACATACGCCTGAGCTTTGACCACTGCGGTAACACCAATGCCAATACCCAAGCCAATCCAAAATAGACGTTTAAACATCTCACTGCCCCTTTGTAAATGTCGACGGATTGCCTTGCGCAGTAAGGAAGGACTGCGCGGTGGACTTGGCTGCGTATACGACGGAGAGAGCCTTGATCACCGGCTTACCAAGGAACGAACCATACAAATCAGTCAACGCCCCGACATTAGTTGCCGTGGTTGAAGCAGCAGCGGAAATTCTATTAACATCTTCCAGTGACTTGTTCACCTGACGCACCGTGGTCACGCCTTCATCAAGTGCTGGAATTGCATGTTCGCCTGATTCTTTAACAGTTTGGGCAACCTGATCAAACAGCTTACCCAAACGAATCAGCGGATAAATCATAAAACCAGCCAAGATAGCGAATACAATCGCGGCAATCAGCCCTGCGATCTCTCCAACTGCCATAACGCCTCCTCATGAACACGTGCTACTTGCTCAAGGTTACCACTATGCCAAACTTTGGGCAGATAGCGGCTTTTCTGCTGGCATCTCTTGTATCGAGCTGTCGGCTTAAGAGTGTTTTTATTGCAACTACTTTGTATAAGCTGCTGCGTTTGACATCCTACTTGCCGTATGAGGTAATAGTCAGCGCTTCAGCGAACGATTTGGACGTGTCAAAATCAATGGTGGTGATTGAACCATTCGCCGGACGTTCGCTTAAATCAAGATCGTTTGCCCCAAAGCGGTGAGCAAGACTGAGCAGAGTATTGCCATGGCTGATTTGCAACACATTGTCGTCATTCTTGAGAGTAGGGTTGCTGGCAACAAGCGCGAACGCACCTTCGACGCGCGTCCAGTATTCCATATCAGATTCGGCGTCATGGAATGGGTCAGCGTCCTTGAGCCAGTCGCGTGTGGCGGCCAAACCGAAACGGGAGACGATCTCGTTATAACTCTTCGCGCCATGCAGCCCGCCCGCCGCACACCATGCCTGGCTCATGTCGGCGCCCTCAAAATAGCCGTAGCATTGTTCCCTGAAATGCATATCGCACACGAGCTCGGGGCGCTGGTTACCGGCTTGCTCATTGATGTCGAGAATACGTTCGGCGGTGATTTGAGCCCGTGTGGTGTCAGAACAGTAGGCGGAGGCGAAACGAACACCTTTGAGCCTCTCCCCAGCCGCATCGGCGTCCGCCAGCCCCGATTTAGTCAGTGGTGAGTTCGACCATCCCTGCAACTTGTTATAGCGATTGAACAGCGTCTGCCCATGACGAACCAAATACATGTGAAGAATCATGGCACCTATGGTAGTCCCCTCTCTTCTTCCCTGACAATCCGGTACAGTCCCACTGTTATCTCTAGCCTGTTCAGGCAGCTCAATGGCAATGCGTTTTCGTCCACTTTTGTATCTGCCTGCACAAAACGACACCACAAGGAAGTTTGGTGCGTTATCGTGCGAGGTCGGGATGCAAAACCCCGCAACCGAAAAGGCGCGGGGTTGTGCTGTATGTCCTTGAACTGTATGAAACAGTGATAAGCCCGAATCAGCGGGCGTAGAATTCGACCACGTACTGAATGTTGACCTGCACTGGAATCTCTTCAGCTTCCGGCTTGCGGGTCAGCGTGGCCTTAAGGGATGCGAGGTTCACATCCAAATAGCCGGGGACAGCGGGCAGCACGTCGCGGTGCACGCCTTCAGCGGCAATCTGGAAAGGAACCGTGGGCTGGCTCTTGGCCTTGACCTGAATGGTCTGGCCAGGCCTGACGCGGTAAGACGGACGGTCAACAATATTGCCGTCCACTAGAATGTGGCGGTGAACCACGTACTGACGAGCCTGAGCAGTGGTGCGAGCAAAACCAGCGCGCAGCACCAGATTGTCGAGGCGAACCTCAAGATCGGTCAGCATGGCGTTACCAGTCTGGCCGGAAGTCTTGGTGCCCTTCTCATAAACGGCGCGAAGCTGCTTCTCTGACACGCCGTACTGAGCGCGCAGACGCTGCTTCTCGCGCAAACGCACCGCGTAATCAGATTCAGTGCGACGACGAGTGCGGCCATGCTCACCGGGAGCATATGGGCGCTTTTCAAAAATGCGCTGAGCCTTCGGGGTCAACGCGATGCCGAGTGCACGAGACAGGCGCACCTGGCGACGGGAACGCTGAACGTTCGTCATGATGTGTAATCCTTCTGTCGTTATTTGAACGGAAACGCTGGACACTGTTGCCAGTTCCAACGCTGAGCCAGGCCTCTCCAACGCTTCTTGACGCGCTAAGCACGAACGGCTCTACAAGAACCGCCGACCCGTTGACGGGCTAAGACTCCAGACGGTGCGAACCTTGCGGCACACACCAATCGACCAGAATACACGCAGGGGCAGGACAGCTATTCTTGCGCTGTGATCATCGCGTACTGCGATTCGTAGAGACGATAGTACGCGCCCTTTTGCTCAAGTAAGTCAGCGTGGGTGCCATGTTCGACAATCTGGCCATGATCGATGTAGCAGATTTCATCCGCGTTCTCGATAGTGGACAAGCGGTGCGCAATAATGAAGCTTGTACGACCTTCAAGCAAGCGATTCAAACCTGCTTGCAACGCTTCCTCAGTACGCGTGTCAATATTTGAAGTCGCTTCGTCTAAAATCAGGATACGCGGATCAGCCAACAGTACTCGAGCGAAGGCGATAAGCTGGCGTTGACCTGCAGAAGGGTTGAACCGCGTTCTTCTACCACCGTGTCGTAACCATTCGGCAATTCCATAATGAACTCGTGCGCGTGCACTGCTTTTGCAGCAGCTTCAATCTCTTCATCGGTGGCGTCAAGCTTGCCGTAACGAATATTTTCGCGCACATTGCCTGAGAAAATGAACGTGTCTTGCAGCATCACACCCATTTGGCAGCGCAAACTTTCCAACGTGACATCACGCACATCGTAGCCGTCGATAGTCACCGAGCCTTCGCTGACATCATAGAAGCGAGACAGCAAGTTGATAATAGTGGTTTTGCCTGCACCTGTCGGCCCCACCAAGGCAACAGTCTTGCCTGGCTCGACGTGCAAATCAACCAGATTTAAAATGTTGCGACCTTCCGGCTCATAACGGAACACCACATCATTAAATTCAACGCGACCACGAACAGGTGGCAGACTAGCCGCACCCGAATTGTTCTTAATCTGCGGCTCAACATCAAGCGTCTCGAAGATACGCTCAAGATAAGCCGAGCAAGTAATGAGCTGATTGTAGAAGTTGCCAATGGAAATCACCGGATTCCAGAAGTTGTTTGCATAACCAACGAAAGCAATGAGTACGCCGGTGGTCACACTCACCGCGCCGAAGCCTGTGACACCTACATAGTAGATGAATGCGATAGTTGTCACGGAAATGGTTTGGATGCCTGGCCACATCAGGAACTGAATGTGCACCGCCTTCATCCACGCTTTGCGAACCTCACCCTGCTGCTCTTGAAAGGTCTTGAACTGCGCGGCTTCTTGAGCAAAGGTCTGCGTGGTTTTCACGCCGGCAATCGATTCATGGATATAGGCATTCAGGTTGCTCTGCTTGTTAGACAACGCTTGATATGCCTTGCGCTGGAAGCGTTGCAATACCAGCACCCACACAATAAGAAGCGGGAATAATACCAAGCTCCACAATGCCAAGCGCCAATCAACCGCAAACATCACCACCAGCGTGATAAGGAAGGTGAAAATGTCGGAAATCACGTTGATTAAACCGGAACTCAATGTGTCAGACAACGTATTGACGTAATTGACCACACGAATCAAAATCTTGCCGTGCGGGCGCGAATCAAAATAGCTAAACGGCAATGTTTGAATGTGTGTGAACAAGTCGCGACGCATGTCTTTGAGCATCATTTGCCCCACGCGCGGAATAGCAACGGTGCGATAGCGCAAACCAAACTCGTAGACCACAATCAGCGCCAACATTACAGCCGCAAGCTCAGCAAGCAGCGTCAAGTTCTTGCTCGGAATGGCCGAATCAATCATGATCTTAGTCAAATATGGCACCGATACGTTGACGCAACTCATCATCACGACAACGCATAGAATGCGCACGACAGCTCCCCTATAAGGTTTGAGATATGCACCTATGCGCAGAATGTCACCAAGATTGACCTGCTCTTCGAGCTCTTCATCGTCACGATATGTGTTTCGCTGTGCCAATGCTGCTCACCTCCTACTCGCCAAAACCTTGTGCCGCGCCGGACTGTAATCCCAGCTGCTTACGGTAGATTTCCCAATAGCGCCCGTGAGATGCAACAAGCTGTTCATGAGTGCCTCGCTCGACAATACGTCCATGTTCAAGCACCACAATCAAATCCGAATCCTTAATCGAAGAGATGCGGTGAGCAATAGTAACGATGGTTTTGCCGTCGTCCATCTCACGCAAGTGTTGTTGAATCTGCGCTTCAGTCTCCATATCGACAGCGCTGGTGGTGTCGTCCATAATCAGAATTGCCGGTTCATCGGCCAACGCACGCGCCAAACTCAAACGCTGCTTCTGCCCGCCAGACAGGCCGACGCCGCGCTCGCCCACCACCGTGTCGTAACCTTCAGGCATTGAACGGATGAAACCGTCTGCGCCGGCGATGGCGGCCACGCGGCGGATATAGTGCTCGTCGCGTTCGCGCTGGTCTGACGCACCAAAACCAATGTTGCCGCCGATAGTGTCAGAAAAGAGGAAGGTGTCTTGCGCGACGATACACACCTGTGAACGCAGCGTAGACAGCGGCCAGTCACGCGCATCAATGCCGTCAATAAGCACATGCCCCACTGTCGGGTCGTAGAAACGTGAAATGAGATTAACCAGCGTGGATTTACCCGAGCCAGTCTCACCTAAAATGCCAAGCTTGGCACCGGCAGGAACAACGAAGTCAAGATCTTTAAGCACCGGTGTTTCAGGGTCGTCAGGAAAAGCGAAACTGACATGATCGAAGCGAATTTCACCACTGATACGTTCTGGAGTGTGCGGATGCGAGGCACCAACTTGGGAGGCGATAGCAACCGCCTGCTTAACCGATTCTGCTGCGTCAGGCTTCTCATGAATGCGCGATTCGGCGGTCAAGAGCTTGCGAATCTTGATACACGCAGCATTGAACCGCTGCCAATCGTTAATCAGCCAGCCAGACTGGCGCACCGGCGCATCAAGCATCCATAAGAAGGAATTGAATGCCACAAGAGAGCCGAGAGTCATATTGCCAGTGATAACCAGAAAACCGCCCAAAGCAAGCGTGACAAGCTGTAAACCGAAGCCCAGACCATCAAGCCACGGCATGTATTTGCGGCTGTTATACGCCAAATCCATATTGCGCCGCATGTAATCGTCATTATGCTTGTCGAACTTCTCAGTCTCATACGGTTCGCGCACAAACGCCTTAACCACACGATTGCCTTCGATATTCTCTTCGACCATCGAGTTCATTTCGGCCAAAGAATTGCGAATAGCGAAAAACAATGGGCGAGCGTGGCTTGACAGGCCTTTTGTCAGCAACGCAATAAACGGGGTAATTGCAGCCAAAGCCAAGGCGAGACGCCAATCGATAGCGAACATCACGCACAGTGCGCCAATGAACATCACCACACAGTCAAGCACCTGATATGTTACCCAGCTCAAGGCATGGCGGATGGCGTCAGTGTCGGAAGTCATGCGGCTCATGATGTCGCCGGTGCGAGTGTGGTTGAAATAGGTGAAGTCAAGTTCATGCAGTTTCTCGTATTCGTCGCTGACCAAGCGATACACCGAGTTCTGGCCGAAACGCTCCATCCACATCTGATAGCCGTAGCGTGAAGCGACACGGATAACAGTCATGCCAATCATTAGTGCACATAGATGCACCAGTTCGCCTGTGTGGCCTTGTTCGATGACGCGATCCACAATCGTGCCGGTGATCAGCGGAATCATCAATGCCATCGCATTGTTCACGCAGAACAGCACAACCGAGGCGGCAACACGCGGTAAATCAGGCTTGCAGTACGGTGCAATCCATTTCAGATTGCCCGCATTGACATTCTTTGTTGGATCAACGTACATTCCCTCTGCACCTCTACATGCGACTACAACGTCACCTCAATCTAACCAGCCAAGAGCGACGCAATCGCCGTCGCGACACACCGTTCTTTTCGCGCCTTACGTGAGGTGTGAGCATGTTGCCATCGAGGCAAGATTCCTTGACTGTGCTCACTTACGTTTGCACCGCTTGCAATGACAAGAAATGGAGCGCGGACTATAACTTTTCGATGGGAGCAACGCGCAGCATGAGGCGTTTGACGCCGTCGGAGCCGAAGTCGACAGTGATGACGGAATTGCGGCCTTTGTCTTGCACCTCGAGGACTTTGCCCATGCCGTACTGGTCATGAGTAATGCGATCGCCGATAGAAAAATCGGCAATACTCAAGCCGTTGTCCTTGTTGAGAGCCGAGCCTGAAGCAGCAGCAGACGATTTCGGCGCAATGCGACGCGTGCTCACTGTGCTGCCACGTGTTCTACTGCGTGACGACGAACCACGCGAACCATACGAGCCGCCATACGTAGACGACCCATAGCGCGACGACGAGCGGCTGGCGCCCGTCCCCCAGCGGGATGAACGGCCGCCCGAGGAATAACCTGAGCCATACGACAAGCCACCAAAGGTGGAGCCGGACGAGAAATCATCGTCGTCCCAGCCGCCGAACTCATCATCACTGCCCCAGCTCATACGCATATGCTCCACGCTGGTTTCGCGGCGCTTCCAATCAATCAAATCAGCTGGAATCTCGTCAAGGAACTGGCTGGCAAGCATCTCATTGGACTGCCCCCAC
>CAVFKU010000038.1:0-16308 GCA_963623245.1 Parabacteroides merdae | reverse complement strand
ACGAACCGAGGGCTGGGTTGTGCGATTGCCGTGGTGGTGTTCATCACTATCTATCAGCAGATCGAAAACATGATTTTTGCGCCGAAGATTTCGCAGCACACCATGGATATCAATGAGGCCATTGCCTTTATCGCCGTGCTCGCGTTCGGCTCGCTGTTCGGTGCCATCGGCGCGTTCCTCGCGTTGCCGGTCACCGCTTCCGTTCAGGTGATTTTGCGCGCCTACACGCGCCGCTACGAGCTGGTCGATTCACCTTTGATGAACGATCCCAAACCGGACAAGAAGTCCAAGGTGGTCGAGGCAAGTGAAGCGTTTAACGAGCATGTGCTTCAGCCGATTGGTGAGCATATTCCGCGTGCGGCTAAAGGCTCAACTAAGAAAGTGCCGATGAGTGATGAAATTCGTCAGTTGCAAGAAGAAATATACGCCATTGACCAGCAAGACGATGGTGAGCCGGACGATTCCGCCACTGTAGCCATTCCGCAAGATGTGCTAAAACGCAATGCCGAGGTGTCTGTCAGTGAGGTGAACAATCCGAGGGCAGGGTGGCGCTGATGATGCTACTCGCCGTGCTTGATATTCTGCTGATGGTTGTTGGTGGAGCAGGGCTGCTCTATCAGGGTGCTTGCATTGTAATGTCGCTGTTTGCTAAGCCAGTGCGCTTCCCTGAAGCCCCGATGGACATGCGCTACGCGGTGCTGATTTCCGCGCGCAATGAGGAACATGTCATCTCCAACCTCATCGACTGCATCCACAATCAAACCTATCCAACCGAGCTCATCGACATCTGGCTCGTGGCTGACAACTGTACCGACAACACCGCGCAAGTGGTGCGCAACCTCGGATGCCACGTGATCGAACGCCACAATACTGAACTCGTCGGCAAAGGCTACGCGCTGACCTATCTGCTCGACCATATGATCGATTCCGGCCTGGCTGATACCTATGATGCCTATTTCGTTTTCGACGCAGACAATAAGCTCGACAATCACTACTTCGAGGAGATGAACAAGGCGTTCCATTCGGGATTCAAGATCCTCACCAGCTACCGCAACTCGGTGAACCTAGCTGACAACTGGGTTTCGTCCGGCTCGGCCCTGTGGTTCATCCGCGAATCGAGGTTCCTGAACAATTCGCGTATGCTGTTCGGTTCCAGCTGCCATGTGGGCGGCACCGGATTTATGTTCTCCAAAGAAATTATGAAGCGCAATAGGGGATGGAAGTTCCATCTGCTCACCGAAGACCTTGAGTTTACGATGGATTCGGTGTTGCATGGCGATCGCGTGGGCTATTGCGGCAGCGCCATTCTCTATGACGAGCAGCCTGTCACTTTCGCGCAGAGCTGGCGTCAGCGGCTGCGCTGGAGTAAGGGCTTTTTGCAAGTGTTCCGTTATTATGGGCCCGCGCTGATTCGTCGTGCTGTGCGCGAGCGTGATTTTTCAGCGGTTGATTTTACGCTGCTGCTATGTCCGTTCACCGTGCTGGGTGTGATGCGCATGGTGTTGGGGCTGCTGTTTGCGGCATTTGGTTTTGTCTCATGGCAAAGCCAGTTGTCGTCGCTTGCTAACTGGTCGGGTGGTATTGTGTTGGCAGTGTTGGGCATGATGGCTCTTGCTGGGTTGACTATTGTGGTTGAGCGAAAGCAAATTGGTGCCACCAATCAGGAATTGCTCGCTTATGTGATGAGCTTCCCTATCTATATGCTCAGCTATGTACCCATTTCATTCCAAGCCATCTTCTCCAAAGCCCAGTGGAAACCTATTGAACATAAGGGCTAGTATGGCTGGTACGATGAGGCGCTATGAGTGCAATCAATTCTATGCCCCCCGCAACCCCCTTAGACACGAGCGCCGCCGTGTCAATCTGCGGCCTGTTCAAGCGCTTCGAGGATAAAGTCGCCGTCAACAATCTTGCTTTGGACATTCCGATTGGTTCATTCTATGGTTTGGTTGGCCCGAATGGCGCAGGCAAAACCACCACGCTCAACATGATGACAGGTCTGCTCGTGCCGGACGGCGGCACTGCAATGATTCTTGGCCATGACGTATGGAGTGATGTCAATACCGCCAAGCGCATGATCGGCGTCATGCCGCAGCCCAGCCAGATCTTCGACAGGCTCACCGGCTTGCAGCTGTTGGTGTACGCGGGCATGCTGCGCGGCATGAAGCGAGCTGAAGTCACCAAGCGCGCCAACGACCTGCTCAAGGCGTTCGACCTCGAAGCTTCAGCTAACGTTATCGTGGCCGATTATTCAGCCGGTATGACCAAGAAAATCTGCTTGGCTTCCGCCATGATTCACAGCCCGCGCGTTCTGGTGCTAGACGAGCCGTTTGAATCAGTTGATCCCGTTTCCAGCGCGAACCTGAAGGACATTCTCATCGAATACGCTGCCACTGGCGGCACGGTGATTGTCTCCTCACATGTGATGTCGCTGGTTGAGAAGATGTGCACGCACGTTGCTGTCATCAATCGTGGTGAGGTGTGTGCCGCGGGCACTGTCGAACAGGTCGCTGCCGGTGAAGACCTTGAAGAACGTTTCCTGCAACTGGTCGGAGGTCGCCATCAGGCGGTTCGGCTCGACTGGCTCGACGGGGGTGCCCAATGAGTTCCGTCGCAACGATTGTGAGGTTGCGTTGGTCGCTGCTGCTGGCGCTTATGCGCAAATCCGTGTGGCAGGCCGTCGGCTATGTCATTGCCATGCTGGCGGCTTTGGGAGTCGTCGTCACAGCAGCGAAGGCCGGAAATGCACTCGGCGCCAATCCAGCGTTGGCTGGCCTCGGTATGCCCTTGTGGGATGTGATGAACGTGGCGATGGTGCTGGGCGGCTCCCTGCTCGCGGTTATTGTGGTGTTGGTGCAAATCATGTGTTTGGGTGAGGGCACGGCTGTCAGTCCGCGCATGTTTGCGCTGTATGGCATCAAAGACGGCACGCTGACCTTCGCCTTATTCATCGCCGGACTGTGCGGCATTCCCGCCCTGACTGGCACGTTGTCGCTGTTGCTGTTTGCTCAGTCATATCGCGGTGCCGGCGTTGGTACCGTCATCATGGGTGTAGTCGCCGCGCCGCTGGCCATCATCACCATCATGTGGATATCGAAAATGGTGATTGCTTTGCTGACCACGCTCGTCAACACCCGTCGCGGCAAAAGCGTGCTGTACATCGTGGTGGCCCTGCTGTTCGTGCTGGCTTACCAACTGCCCAACATTCTGGTGGGGTCGCAAGACTTCGGTTCGTTCAGCGTCGAGCCACTGCGTGATTCCTCGTCAGTGCTGGCCTTCACGCCGCTCGGTGCAGCCTTCCAGCTTCCGTTCGATGCGGCCGCTGGCAGCTGGGCGACGGTTGTCGCGCGTCTGGCCGTGCTGGTGGCGACATGGGTGCTGTGTTATCTGTGTTGCGTGTGGTGCTTGAAGAGGGAACGCCTGTCTGCTGAGAGCCACACCGTGGCTAAAACCAAGGGTATCGGCGCGTTCGCCTCGGTGCGCGACAGTGTTTCCGGTGCAATTTCGGCTCGTCTGGTCACCTACATGCGCAGGGACCCTCGCTTGATTCCTCTGTCTGTCATGCCACTGCTGTTAGTGGTGTTTTTTGCCGTGCAGTCGCACGACGACAACTCTGCCGTGTGGCAATCGTTGATTTGGGCGTTCCTCTTCCTGTTCGTCGCCGAGGGCAACGGTTTGGCATATGACGGCAACGGTTTCGCCATGGAGGTACTCAGCGGTGTGCGCGGCATTGACGATCGTCTTGGCCGCGTGCGCGCGCAGAGTGTGCTTCTTATTGCTTATGTGGCGCTGGTCACGGTGGTCGTGTTCGTAATCACTGGAGACTGGCGCACGTCGGGTGGTGCGACGATGGGCTGTACCTTCGCTGCCGCTGGCATGGGGACAGGCTTGTGTAGTTTGGGTTTGGCTGAGGCTATTTCCTCGGTGCTGATGTACCCAGTGCCCTCGATGGAACGACCGATGTCTACACCGCAGGGTCGTGCCGTGGCGCAGATCCTCTTTCCAATCCTGCAAATGCTCGGTGGGATTGTGTTGATGTTGCCCACCGGCATTGTGGCGGTGGTGCTCGCATTGGGCAGTGGTTGGGCATCTCTGTATTGGGTATTGATGCCGATGTCGCTGGCCAATGGCGTCATCGCGCTCGTGGTCGGCGTTTGGCTGGGCGGCAAACTGCTTGAGAGTCGAATGCTCAAGGTCTTGTCCACGTTGGAAACATTCGCTTCCCTGCAGTGCTGAAATATGACATTGAAGCCTGAGTGCAAAGACAGTCCTGCGAAGCAAGATATTGCGTCGCAGGGTGATTATGTAGGCCATACAGGCCGCATAAGACGCACTGCCGTCATCATCGTATCGGTCGTCTTCACGCTCGCCATGTGTGCGGGCTACACGGCGGCTGATCTCTGTGATGTGGTGCCTGGCATACTCACCCTGCGCACATCGCCGGTGCGCACCTATCCTGACGCAGCTTCCTCCATTGCGTCTGCCTCTATTGCAGGCGAGGCGAATCGCAATGTGCTCGTGGAAGCAGCCAAGGCTGAAGAGCTGATCAACCAGCTTGTTCAAGCCGAAGGCATGGGGGCTGATATTTCTGTCGCAATCGCTGATGCGAACGGTAATATCGTGGCTCAACACAATGCCGACACTGAACGCGAACCGGCTTCCACGGTCAAGACCCTCACCGCATTCGCTGCCGCCAGTGCGCTGGATATGGGCGGCACGCTCGACACGGAAACATATCTCACCCATGCCGACACCAATCCCACCCTTGTGCTCAAAGGGCACGGGGACATGCTGCTCGGCGCGGGAGAGAGCGACCAGAATCATATCAACGGGCGAGCGGGCCTAGCTACACTCGCGCAATCCACAGCCAAAGCGCTCAAAAAGCAAGGCATTACGCATGTTGCGCTCGCTGTGGATGACACATTATTCGGCGATGATCGCACACCCTCCGGAATTGAAGAGAACAACGAAGACAATTGCTATTACACTCCAATTTCCAGCATGGCCGTGGATGGCGGGCGTGATTGGAGTGGGCTTGAGCGGGGCAACCAAGACACATTCACTGAATATCCTGTGCTGTCGCAACACACCGCAACCGACACAGCTTCCATATTTAAGACATTGCTTATTGCGCAAGGTATCGAAGTTGGAAGCAGCGACGATATTAGCGGTACTGACACCGCCGAGCCAATCGCTACAGTGAGTTCAGCGCCGCTAAATGAAGTGATGGCTTTTATGTTGCGCCAGTCCGACAACACGCTTGCCCAGCTGTTCGCTAGGCTTACCGCGCTCAAACTCGGCATAGGCAACGACACCGCGGCTGATGTTCAAGCTGTCACGCAAGTGTTGAGTGAGCATGGCGTGCCTATTGAAGGGTTGGTGTTGACGAGTTGCTCGGGGCTTGCGGCAGGCACTCGTTTGCGGGTGAGTACACTGCTTGGCGTGCAGCAACAGTTGGTAAGCCTTGAAGGTGGTGCAGCTGCGGCTGCCGAAGGCATGTCCGTGCCAGGGTTGACAGGCACTGCCCAACATCGTGCTGCTTCGCAAAGCGTGCGCGGTCTTGCCCGCGTCAAAACCGGCTCTCTGTTTGAGGTGCGTGCGATGAGCGGCAACGTGTCGCGTGAGCAGGGAGGCTTGTTGTTGTTCGCTGTTATTGTCAATAATCCCAGCGATGGTACTGCTGCCAATGAGGCGATAGATCGGTTTGTGGCTCAGTTGACACAGCTGTAAGCAGTAGAGGTGGCTTGCAGGTGTTGCTCAGTGAAACACAAGGAACACGTCATTCGCCTGTGTCAAGATGGTGACCATGCGAATCGCTGACATACAAAACGATATTGACCATGAACTGGTCAGCAAAGAAGAGATCCAAGCGCTTATCCAAAGTGCTGCCGCGCAGGTAAGCAAAGACTACGCAGATAAAGATCCGCTGCTTGTTGCAGTGCTTAAAGGTGCTGTAGACACCATGGCAGCGTTTACGCAAGCCTTGTCTATTCCATGTCAGATTGATTTCATGAGCTTGTCAAGCTATGGCTCCGGTACTGTTTCCTCTGGCACGGTGACGATTCGCCAAGATTTGTCTGCTGATGTTCGCGGACGGCACATTCTTATTGTTGAGGATATTGTAGATTCGGGTCGTACGCTTGCGTGGCTGATTGAAGAGCTTAAACGTCGTGGCGCTGCTTCCGTCGAGGTGTTCGCCTTGCTGGAAAAGCCCTCACGACGCGAAGTGGATGTGAATGTGAAATATCGCGGGTGTGAGATCCCAGACGAATTTGTTGTGGGATTCGGTCTCGATTATGACGAACGATATCGCAATCTCGATTCAATCGCTGTACTGAAGCCGGAAGTATATCAAGGAGAACAAGCATGAGTGTTTCTCAAGGCCCCAACCAGCCGAACAACGGCAACCCTTTCAACCCATTCGGGCAAGACCCCAATAAAAACGCTAGTGGCAATAACTCTGCCCGTCCTAACGGCAATAAGCCATTCTGGCAGTCGCCTTGGCTGTGGGGTACGGTGATTATTGTTCTTGCCTTGATGATGTTCCAGATGTTCACTGGCTTTGGCACTCAGACCATCGACACTAAAGACGGTTTGGATTTGCTCAATAGCGGCAGTGTGTCATATGCCAAAATTGTTGACAATCGGCAGAAGGTCACGCTTGAGCTGAAGGGCGAGTTCAGCAAGCAAGATCCCACTACTGGCAAAACCCGCAATTACGGCAAGGACGTGCAGTTCTATTACACCTTTGCCGAGGGGCAAGAAATTCTTAAAGCTGTTGAAAAGGCCAACCCAACTAAGGGTTGGACGGCAGATATTGAATCGACAAGTGTGGTGAGTTATCTGCTCACCTCCATATTGCCGTTCGTTATCTTCTTTGGCTTGTTCTGGTTCCTGATGAGCCGTATGGGCGGCGCCTCCGGCATGTTTGGCTTGGGTGGCAAGAAGAACAACGGCAAGCTGCTTGAAGGGCAAACCCCGAAGACCAGATTTGCGGATGTTGCTGGCGAAGATGAGGCCCTGGCTGAAGTTGAGGAAATCAAGGATTTCTTGAAGGATCCCGCTAAATACAAAGCGCTGGGCGCGCGTATTCCGCGCGGCGTGCTGCTGTATGGCCCTCCCGGTACCGGCAAGACCCTGCTGGCTCGCGCTATTGCGGGCGAGGCGGGCGTGCCATTCTACTCGATGGCTGGTTCTGACTTTGTGGAGATGTTCGTCGGCTTGGGTGCTTCGCGTGTGCGTGATTTGTTTGACGAGGCGAAGAAGAACGCGCCCGCCATCATCTTTATTGATGAGATTGACGCCGTGGGCCGCAAGCGCGGCTCGGGCATGGGCGGCGGTCACGACGAGCGCGAGCAGACGTTGAACCAGCTGCTCGTGGAGATGGACGGTTTCGATAACGACACCAACCTTATTATCATCGCCGCCACCAACCGCCCCGATGTGCTTGATCCGGCGCTGCTGCGCCCTGGGCGTTTTGATCGTCAGGTGGGCGTGGCTGCGCCTGACTTGGAGGGGCGCGAAGCAATTTTGAAGGTGCATGCCCAGGGCAAGCCCTTCGTGCCGGATGTCGATTTGCACATGGTGGCCGTGCGCACGCCAGGCTTCACCGGCGCCGACTTGGCGAACGTGCTGAACGAGGCCGCTTTGCTGTGCGCTCGCGCTGGTGCTCAGCTTATTGACAATCGCGCCATCGACGAGGCTATCGACCGCGTGCAGGCCGGCCCGAAGAAGCAGTCGAAGGGCATGGCGTTGGAGGAGTTGCGCAACACCGCATATCATGAGGGTGGACATGCTCTGGTCGCCGCGGCGTTGAATAACACTGACCCTGTGACCAAGGTGACGATTCTGCCGCGAGGTCGTGCGCTCGGCTATACGGCCGTCATGCCCACTTCCGATCGCTACTCCCAGTCGCGCAACCAGCTGCTCGACCAGATGGCGTACGCGATGGGCGGGCGCACCGCCGAGGAAATCGTGTTTCACGATCCCACCACCGGCGCATCCAACGACATCGAGAAGGCGACGGCCATTGCCCGCACGATGGTGGGCGAATACGGCTTCTCCGCGCGCCTAGGTGCCATCAAGTGGACAGATGAAGACGACCAGACCACCGTTATGGACGGCCTCGCCCCGCGCAAGTATTCCGACCGTACCGCTGAACTCATCGACGACGAGGTGTTGAAGCTTGTCGAGACAGCGCATACCGAAGCGTGGACGATTATCAACGAGAACCGTGAGATTCTTGATGAACTCGTGCGCCAGCTGCTCGTCAAAGAAACGTTGAACGAGAGGGAACTGGCTGAGATTTTCGCGCCCATCAAGAAAGCGCCGGAACGCTCAGTGTGGTTGTCGGACGACAAGCGCCCTGATTCCGACAAGCCGCCAGTGGAGATTCCCGAGTCGCTTAAACGTTCGGTCGGCATTAAGCCGACTGAGGAGCAGACCAGCACTCCGGCAGGGCAGTGAGCTGGCATTATGGCGCAACAGGTGCACGACTTCAAGCAGGAGCACACTCAGGCTCTTGTTGTGGATGTAACGTTGCGCCTCGACCTTGCTCAGGGTGGTCAGGTTGATGCCTTGAGCAAGGTTGCTGCTAACGGTTGTCTTGCTGCTAGCGTTGCAACACCCACTGCTGAAGGTGAGTGTGAGGCTCTTATCGAAACGCTCACTCGCCGTATTGCTGATTGCGTGCTCTCTGTTGAAGGAGTCTCCAGCGCCGAAGTCACCGTGCACAAATCGCACGCGCCTGTCGCGCCGACGCTTGACAATTCAGCCGATAGCGGTACTCAATCCCGCTCGGCCATCATTGCTCTTGAATCCACCAGATCGGATGCAGAAACGCTGTTCCGTGAGGCAATCGTCGCCATCGACGGCATTCCTGGCAATCAAGTGGAAGGCATTTCGCCGCTGTATCACGTGAGTAATTTTGACGGTGCTGATGCCATGACTGCCGTCATTCAAATCGTCACTCAACTGGGCGCTGCCGATCTCATCGACACGCTTGGCACTATTGAAACCGCGCATGGCAAAGCCCTCGACCTCGACTTGGTAGATATGGACGGCGTGTGCCAAGATAACCCTGATTGCCGTGTGCCTTGGCCGTCTGCGCGACGGCGTGCGGCGGTGCTTGCTCCTTGGATGGACATGGATCCGAACGCTACGCTGGGCGGCGATCCTGTGGCATTTCTGCTTGCACAGGCCGAAGACGCAGGGCGTGTTGGCTTGCTGTCTGATGCTTGGATTCTGGGCTCCGCGTGATTACAACTGAATCAACGTCACTCACATAAAATACGCGATAATGGAATCGGCCAACGCGAAAGGAGCCGCACAATGAACGCACGACGAACCCCATGGTTCTACCCGCTTGTTGCGTTGCTGTTGGGTGCGCTTGCTGGTGTTGGTATTGCAATATTGGGTGAGCATTACAGCGTTACACTCATCGGCGCCCCTTGGTTTGTGGCTGCATTGCTTATTGTTATTGGTCTTGTGGTGTTGATGCTTGCGCTGAATGTCCACAAATACGCCAATACTGACCCGAAGAAACGCCCTAATACGTTTGTTGATTCCACGCTTGCTTTTAATACGTTGGTGTTGTGCAAGGCGCTGATTTTAGCTGGAGCTGCGCTTGCTGGCTGGTATGGTGGCCAGATTATTCCGTCGATTGCACACGTTGAGGCAACGTTCTACGAGCAAGCTGTTGTGGAATGTGCTATCACCGCCGTGGTGTGTTTGATTGATATGGTGATTGGCCTAGTGGGGGAGTATTTGTGTCAGCTGCCGCCTACGGAAGGGTCGGAGAATCCTAAGATGAAGGCCTCTGCCCGCAAGCGCGAGATTGCCGCTGCTGCTGCCAAAAACATGTAGATTGCGGCTAGATTGCGGCTTTGAAGTGTCGTTCCTGCGGCACACGAATCATGGCCTCTTGTGTGATGGAAGCCACTAGCTCACCGCTTAGCGAATACACTTTTGCTATGCCCAGCCCGCGCCCGTGGGCGGCGGTCGGCGTGTCTTGCACATACAGATGCCACTGATTGACATCCACATCTCGATACCACCACATTGAGTGGTCGATAGAAGCGTAAGAAATGCCTGGTGTTGCAATACTTAAGCCCGCGCGGCGCAGTACCGGCTCCATCATGATCTGGTCACATCCCAGCGCCAGTAGTGCTCGATGCATGGTTTGCGACACATCTGCATGTCCATCTGTTTTCATCCATACCATCTGTTTGCCACTGTCGGCCTTAGCAGCGGCGCTATCAGGGGCGAGCATCACTGTGGGGGTGACGTGACGAATATCAAATGGTGATTTTTCCGAGTAAAACTTAGCGAACTCTGACTTGTCTGCATACGGCTGCATGAGCTGTTTGGCACTGGTTAGCGTTTCAGGATCAGGCACGTCATCCGGCATCGGGTCAGCGAATTCGACGCCCGTTTGCCCTGTCTCTTGGAATGAGGCGATCGCTGTCAAAATCGACCCCTCGGATTGGGTCACATTCACGTGTCGCGCCGAAAATGAGCGGCCGTCGCGCAACGTTTGCACGTCAAACAGCAAATCCTGGTGAATGTCACCTGGCGCAATGAAATAGCCGTGAATTGAATGTGGTAAGCGCGAGGCCGTTACAGTTTTCGCCGCTGCCATCAGCGACTGCGCGATGACCTGGCCGCCGTAAACGCGGCCGGTGGGATAGTACAGGCTTTCGCCGTTGATATAGGTGTGGTCGCGATATTCGGACGGCGTGCCCAGCTCCAACACGTTTACGATGCGCTCTAGTGCGCTGCTGTTCTCAGACATATCTACCATCCTTACGGCAACTGCCAGTCGATAGGTTGGGCACCCATTGATGTTAGTGCTTCATTTGCGCGGGAAAAGGGGCGTGAGCCGAAGAAGCCACGTGAAGCGGATAATGGGCTGGGGTGCGGCGACTTGATAATAACCGCGTTGGTAAGTAGAGGTTCGAGGCTTTGCGCGTTTCGTCCCCACAAAATCGCCACCAATGGCTTGAAGTTCCCCTGCTCGTCAACTCGTGCGTTGAGCGCCCGAATCGCCGCGTCAGTGACTTCTTCCCAGCCTTTGCCCTGATGGCTATTCGGCTGCCCCGCGCCCACAGTCAAGCACCTGTTGAGCAATAGCACCCCTCGCTGAGCCCATGGTGTTAAATCCCCGTTGCTTGGCATCGGCACGCCTACATCACTCACGAGTTCCTTGTAAATGTTGTTCAGGCTTTTTGGCAAGGGGTGCACATCAGGCGCCACGCAGAAACTCAATCCCACAGGGTGTCCTGGTGTGGGATAGGGGTCTTGCCCGACAATCAACACGCGAATGGAATCAAAAGGAGTGGTGAATGCTCTGAGCACGTTGCGGCTAGAGGGGAGCCACGGGCGTCCAGCGCGTGTCTCCTCGCGCAAAAAATCCCCCATGCGATGTACTGCCGGCTCCACATCGGCTAGGGCTTCAGCCCAACCGGCTTCCACGAGGGCTTTCAATGCTTTGATGTCGCTCATGCGACCCACTGTACTATCAGATGTGTGTATGGGTGTTCCACACGCAGATTTCGTGCATATCCAGTGTATTCAGGTGCGTGGTGCACACTTGTGGGGTTGCCGTGCCGTTACACTCGTGGGTAGTTTCATGTGGGCACTCATGTGATGGAAGGATTGATGTTATGACAAATAACGACGGGTATGGTGTTGCGTTCCACGAGACCGATACGTTTGACAACCCGCCGCAGGGGCCCATCGGTGTCCATCGCGGCCAGCGTAGCGCAGCGTCTCGTTTCCTTCCTCCTGTTGTGGTTGTTATTGTCGCGGCGCTGTGTGGATTCATTGTTTGGGGCGTGCTCTCTGGTGAGATAAGTAACATCAAGTGGCCTTGGTCTAATACCGCCACCACTCAAGTTGCTTCCAGTGAACACACCAGTGATGACACCACTGAAGATAATGCTGCCGCCGAACAGCAAACGGAAGAAGAAGCTGCTGCAAAGAAGCAGGCCGAAGAAGAAGCCGCCAAGCAGGCAGAAGAGGAAGAAGCTGCCCGTCTGGCCGAGCAAGTCGACAAGGCTCTTTCGGTGCGCGTAATCAATGGCACCAGCACCACTGGCTATGCCGCCACGAAGAAGAGTGTGCTCGACGACGCCGGATACACAGATGTCACTGCTGTGAATCCATCCGGCACATTGCCGAGCTCTACAGTGGTGTGGTACAGCAATGAGAGCGACAAGGCCACAGCGCAAGATGTTGCCAATACGCTGGGCATTTCCAATGTGGAGCAGTCGTCTGACCTGTCGTCATCGATTGTTGTGGTGTTGCTGGACTAAGAATTTTCACGCCTAAGGCGCAATTAGTGTCGCGAATGTTGGCACTCTCATGCCTTGAGTGCTAATCTCACAGTTAGCACTCGTGGGGTGTTAGTGCCAGCTGGCAGCTGACGGTCGGTCTGTGTCCTCACATTTCACGGGTGGAATCCAGTACACATCAGCCATTTGGAGGATATAAACACCATGGCAAAGATCATCTCATATGATGAGGAAGCCCGTCAGGGCATGTTGGGTGGCCTTGACAAGCTCGCCAACACCGTTAAGGTCACATTAGGCCCCAAGGGTCGTAACGTCGTGCTCGACAAGACTTACGGCGCTCCGACCATCACCAACGATGGCGTTTCCATCGCCAAGGAAATCGATTTGGACGACCCGTATGAGCGCATTGGCGCAGAGCTGGTCAAGGAAGTTGCCAAGAAGACAGACGATGTTGCAGGCGACGGCACCACCACCGCCACTGTACTGGCGCAGTCCCTCGTGCATGAAGGTCTGAAGAATGTGGTTGCCGGTTCCAACCCCATCGCGCTGCGTCGCGGCATTGAGAAGGCCACCGAGGTTATCGTTAAGGAGCTCGTCGCTGCCGCTAAGGACGTCGAGACGAAGGATCAGATTGCTGCCACCGCCACCATCTCCGCTGCCGACCCCGAGGTTGGCGAGAAGATCGCCGAGGCGTTGGACAAGGTTGGTCAGGACGGCGTTGTCACCGTTGAAGATAACAACCGCTTTGGGCTGGATCTCGACTTCACTGAGGGCATGCGTTTCGACAAGGGCTACATCGCTCCGTATTTCGTCACCAACGCCGAAGACCAGACCGCCGTGCTTGAAGATCCCTACATCTTGCTGACTTCCGGCAAGGTTTCTTCCCAGCAAGATGTGGTGCATATCGCCGAACTGGTGATGAAGACTGGCAAGCCGCTGATGATCATCGCCGAAGATGTTGACGGCGAAGCACTGCCCACCCTGATTCTCAACACCATCCGCGGTACGTTCAAGTCCTGCGCCGTCAAGGCTCCGGGCTTCGGTGACCGTCGCAAGGCCATGCTGCAGGATATGGCCATCCTGACGGGCGCGCAGGTTGTGTCTGACGAGCTGGGCTTGAAGCTCGACTCTGTTGACATGTCCGTGCTGGGCACCGCCAAGAAGATTATCGTCTCCAAGGACGAAACCACCATCGTTGCAGGTGGCGGTTCTTCCGAGGATGTGGCCGCTCGCGTGGCTCAGATTCGCGCCGAGATTGAAAACACTGATTCCGATTACGACCGCGAGAAGCTGCAGGAGCGCTTGGCTAAGCTGGCCGGTGGTGTGGCTGTTATTAAGGTCGGCGCGGCTACCGAGGTTGAGGCCAAGGAGCGCAAGCACCGCATCGAGGACGCCGTGCGTAACGCCAAGGCTGCCATTGAGGAAGGCTTGCTGCCCGGCGGTGGCGTGGCCCTCGTTCAGGCCGCCAAGAAGGCCGAAGGCGACCAGGCCATTGCTTCACTTACCGGCGAAGAGGCCACTGGTGCTGCCATCGTGTTCCGTGCTGTGGAAGCTCCCATCAAGCAGATCGCTGAGAACTCCGGCGTTTCTGGCGATGTGGTGTTCAGCAAGGTGCGTGAGCTGCCCGAAGGTCAGGGCTTCAATGCCGCCACCAACGAGTACGAAGACCTGCTCGCTGCTGGTGTGACTGACCCAGTGAAGGTGACCCGTTCCGCTCTGCAGAACGCCGCCTCTATCGCTGGCTTGTTCCTGACCACTGAAGCTGTTGTGGCTAACAAGCCGGAGCCTCCGGCAGCCGCTCCAGCTCAGGGCGCTGATATGGGCTACTAATCCCACTCAGCTCCTGTTGTGAACTGATATAGGGTGTGTTTGCCCTTTTATTTAAGGAAACTGCCTCCTATTTCTTGAATGCAAGGAATAGGAGGCAGTTTTATGCTGATTGTGACGCTGTACCCTGTCTCAAAACGCGGGGGGGGGGGTACTCTTGTCGCTAGGGGGGTGAATAGTCGTTGTTGGGGAGATAAGTTTTCCCACCCACCTTTTCGGTGCGAGTGCAGTGGAAATTGGTTTAGAGGGCAGTGTTGATGAAACATGTATTCGTAAAGACGTCGACTGTGCGCCGCAGTGGCCTTGCAAGGCTGTTGGCGTGGCTAGTGGTTGTGTCGATGTTGTTTACTATGGGGGTTATCCCTGCCCATGCTGCAAGTGTTGAAGCTGTGAGCCCAAGCCAGTCCGAGGCAACAGAAACACAGCAAACAGAAAGCGCTGAGACTCTGATATCTGAAGACTCTGGATTTACTGAAACCACTGAGCCAGTTCAATCTGAGATTGACGAGAGCATTATGTCTGACGAGACAGTGCAATCTAGGGGGCTTGAGTTTCTAGAGAATTCGCAGCCTTCGGAGCCTTTTCAGGCTGCTGAAACTGGCGAAATAGGAGAGCAAGTTCAAGCTATCGCCACTGAGACGAATTCAGGCACGCTGAATAATAATGATGGCATTGCCCTCGATAGCAGCATCGACAGCACCGAAGTTCGCACCATCACCTTCCAAAACACTAAACCTGTTGCATCTGCCACTAGCACAACATTTGGCAACAAGCAATATAAGAAATGCTGGAACGCTGGTGGTGGCAGTGCTGCCACGGCAGACAGTTCTGTAATTGCGTGCGCTACGCAAACTACTGGTGGCCTGTATGACGTGGTGTACGGCGCAAGCAATGCGTACCCCAAGTTCCCAGCCAATTCATCCGGTTTGTTCGAGGATTTCAGTGAGCTTGTTGCTATTAACGGCCTCAATCAGATCAACACGTCCAACGTGACGAATATGTCGCGCATGTTCTATTACTGCTCGGAATTGACCTCGCTGGATGTGTCGAAATTTAACACTTCGAACGTCACGGACATGTCATACATGTTTGTTGTCTGCACATCCCTGACTTCGCTTAATGTGTCGGGCTTTGTTACATCGAAGGTGACGAACATGTCGAACATGTTCGCTTATTGTGAGGCATTGACTTCACTTAATGTGTCAGGCTTTGATACTTCAAAGGTGACAGATTTAAGCGCTATGTTCTACGGCTGTGCTTCATTGAAGTCGTTGAATGTTGCAAAGTTCGTCACTTCTAATGCGACGAATATGTCGTACATGTTTGCTGTGTGCATGTCCTTGGCGTCATTGGATGTGTCTGGCTTTGTCACGTCGAAGGTGACGAACATGTCACACATGTTCATGTATTGCTCTTCCCTGAAGTCGCTCGATGTCTCAAAGTTTGTTACCTCGAACGTCACCAACATGTCCTACATGTTTGCTGTGTGCTCGTATCTAACCTCGTTGAATCTGTCGAATTTTAACATGTCAAAGGTGACAGACAGTAGCTACATGCTCTCAGACCTGTATCTCCTTCAGGAGTTGCGCCTTGGTGTGGGGGCTGTTTTGCGTTCAGGCAGGTCGGCTCTGGATGCAGGTCCTGCTCTGGGAAGTCCCAATACCTCAGCCTCGCGTGTGGGATATACGAATATTAAAAAGTGGCGCAATATGGCGACGGGTGTTCAATACTCCGCATCGGCTATTCCGTCGAACACTGCCGCAACCTATACGCCTTTTAAGCCGAACTCATACACGGTCTCATTCAATGCGAATGGCGGTTCAGGTTCAATGTCGGCTCAAGGCTTCACATATGACGTAGCGCAGGCATTGAGCGCTAACAAGTTATCGCGCAGTGGATATCTATTCGCCGGTTGGAATACCGTGGCAAGTGGATTCGGCAAGTCGTATGCAGATAAAGCGTCAGTGTCAAATTTGACCTCTGCATCTAACGGCAAGGTGACGCTGTATGCGCAGTGGCAGCAGATTCTAGTTTCGCGTTTGTCTGGTTCAACTCGGTATGACACGATGAGTGCGATTGTAGGTAAAGCATTTCCTAGTGCGACTCGGACCTCTTCCAGTGTGGCCAGTACGGCGAGTGTGGCGAGTACGGTGATTGTTGCGAGTGGTGCGAATTATCCTGATGCGTT
>CAVFKU010000037.1:0-16760 GCA_963623245.1 Parabacteroides merdae | reverse complement strand
ACGGATCGTGTTTGTATATGTCAGTGAGCATGGGGATGCGCCCTAACTGGAACTTCAGTTGACGGTACTGCTCGCTGAGTTTCTTCATGTCCGACCAGTCAGCTGTATCCAATGATTTGAGAATACGCTCCTTGGAGATGGGGTCGAAGCTGATTGACGACAGACCGATGGTCTGTTTCTGTAGGTTCTTGCGCGCTGCATCACGATCGCCCGTGTTGCCATAAAGAGCTACAGGGATTAGGTAGTTATTGGTATAGTTCCCGATGAAATCGATGATCGTAACGCTTTGCTTATGGGGAAACTTGCGCAAGCCTCGGCCAAGCTGTTGAGTAAAGATAATGCTGGATTGAGTGTTGCGCAGCATCACGATCTGGTTGACTGCGGGAATGTCGATGCCTTCATTGAACAGATCAACGGTGAAGATATAGTCCAAACCATCGGGATCGCTTTCATCCAATTGCAGACGACGAATGGCCTCTTCGCGTTCTTTCTGTGCTGCCTTGCCTGTCAGCGCTATGGTTCGGTATTCGCGTTCTGCTTGTTGATTGGTTTGTTCATTGAATAGATCAGAGAGCTTCTGGGCCTCTTCGACGCGGCTGCAGAAGACTAGGCCGGTGATCTGCTGATGATACGGGCTGTACTGTTGCAGTTTATCGATGATGTAGCGTACGCGCTCGCGGGTGGCGAGTTGGCTGATCTCATAATTTAGCTGGCTGGCATCGTTGGATGACAGGCCTTGAGATACGTTGATCTGGTGTGTTGTCTCGTCGGGGTTGCCATCTGAGCCAAGGTATTCGGCGACGCCGTAGTAATGGAACGGACAGAGCATATTCTCATCGAGCGCTTGTTGCAGGCGAATCTCATAGGCAATGTTGTGGCCGAACAGTTCGAAGATGTTGATGCCGTCAGTGCGTTCCGGAGTAGCGGTCATGCCGAGCATAAAGTTTGCGCCCTTAAAGTGCTCGATAACCCGCTGATAGCTCTCTGCGCCGGCATGATGAACTTCGTCGATGAGAATGTAGTCGAACTCGTCGCAAGCAAATTGGTTCAGCGTTTCTGATTGGCTCATGGTTTGCACGGTGGCAAACACGTATTTGCGATCATGTTCCTTGCTGTTGCCAGTGAATAGCCCAAGTTCCACGCTCGGGCAGCCGAGCACTTTTTGGTAGGACTCCATTGCTTTGGTCAGAATCTGTTGTTGCTGCGCAATATACAACATGCGGCGCGGTTTGACGGCACGCACGTCAAACGCGGACAGATAGGTCTTGCCGGTGCCGGTTGCTGAGATGATTATTGCGCGATGTTCACCCTTCTTGCGTAATGCTGCAAGATTCATCAGAGCGTCCTGCTGCATGGCATTCGGCTTGATTTCAAGGTTTTCAAGGCCTTTCAGTATTTCGCGGCGTGGCGGTGCGTATTTTTTGAAGTCCTCTTCGTATTGTTTAATCCATTCTTCTGTCAGTGGTATGGAATCTTCGATTTGCGAATCCAGCTCCTTGCGGAACTGCTCAACTAATTCGCCGCCTTCCAACGAAGAAACCTTGAGATTCCATTCACGCTGGTCTTTCAGCGCGGTTCTCGTGAGATTGGAGCTGCCCACATAGAGGTTGTAGTAGGGCTTGCCGTCCTCCATGTGATGGGCGAAGACGTATCCCTTCGGATGGAAAGGCTGGCCGCCGCCGTTGTGAGACGAGGGTTCTTCTGCGTTCTCTGCCCATATGCGCACCTCCACACCCGCCACGTTTTTCAGGCGCAACAGATCCCAGAATGCTGCAGGGGTGTTGAAATAGCTCTTTGTGGAAGTGATGAGACGTCTTGGGGCGCCGTTGCCTTTGCTGCCGTTGCCTTTGAAGTTTTCAAACAGAGTCCTGATTACTTCTGCAGAAACGAAGGCTACGGAAATGGCGAATGAGTCGCTTCGTTCCAGTTCCTCGACGATCGCTTTGATCATCGTGTTGCTTTCCTGATTAGAGATCAATCGGGGCGCATAGATGCCGGGTGCGTTTGAACGTGACTGGATGAGACCGGATGTTACGTCTTCCAGGACTGATGCGGTATTGTCATCGGACGCCAATTCCATGGCTATTTCTTGTGGGTTGAGCATTCAAAAACCCCTACCTGTTATTGAAGTCCATGTTTGAAATGAGCTCAACGGCTTCGCAGTCTGCCGGAGCCCAGTCGAGTGATGGCATGTCGGCCGGTGTTAGCCACTGGATTTTGTGATGTTCGGTCAGCCGTGGTGTACCGCTCAACAAATGACAGATAAACGTTGTAAGCTCGACAGTTCCGAAAGCATATTGTTGCGTGGAAGTGCACACTTCTTCGCCGACTTCAACCTCACATAGCAGTTCTTCTTCAATCTCACGATGCAAAGCTTCTCGCGCTGTTTCGCGCGCTTCGATTTTGCCGCCAGGGAACTCCCAGTATCCGGCCAAAGATTTACCTTTACCGCGCTGTGCGCATAGCACTGTGCCATCGCGCACAATCGCAGCGCCGACAACTCGGATTATCTTACCTTCGCTGGTGTTTTCCTGCGTCATGAAGATACCCAACTCCCTAGATTCCACAAGACAGACCCAGGATACAGCGGCATGGCACTTAACTGCGGCATTCTGACCCATTTTGAAGAGCTCTAAAGTCTGCGCTCATCAAAACCGGCCCTGGCGAGCATCTAACTTCGGCCAATCCATGACATGCCATCGGCATAAGTTTTATCTATGCCGCGCCGATAGTCGTCGTTATAGATGAATGAGATATTGCCCTTAGATTGCCTGATAAAGCGCCCGACCGGATTGCGATGCAGGTAGGCATAGAGAATATTGCTCGTCATATTTCACCTTCTGCGTGCGCATTATTGGCTGTCGGCTTAGCTGATATGGCGGGCGTGGCTGTTGTGCGTTGGACGTCGAGAGCCATGCCTACAAGGTGCAGTGCCCGCAAAACGGTGTCGAACCCAGGATTGGCAACTTTTCGGGTTATAGGCCAGAATGTGTGTCTGAAATTGGCTTTGAGTCCTTGTGTTGCAAGGGCTTGAAGGGGTTCAAAAGTGGCATGGCTGGGTTTTGAGGTCGGCCAGAATGTGTGTCTGAAATTGGCTCGGATGCGTTGTGGCAGTAGGTGTGGGGCGGGTTTAAAAGTGGTTGCCTTAGGGGTATGAGAATTCCCCTGTGCCCCAAGTGTGGTAAAACGATGAAGAAGAGCGGGAAAACCTCCGCCAGCAGAACGCGCTTCTAGTTGCAGTCGGAGTTGATCCCAAGACGGTGCAAGCGCGCTTGGGTTACGAAAGCCTGAACATCACGCTGAATATCTACGCCGAGGAAGTAGGAAAAACGACCGTCGTGCCGCTGACTTCATGGGTGGAATTCTTACCAACTAAGTTCCATAGGGGCCCATAAAGCGTGATCCGTTGAAGTGCATCATGTGATCGGGTGTGTCGGCGCACCATGCTTCGGTTTCCCATGCCAGCAGGGCAAGGTATTTCTGCATGGTCTTGCGGTCGGGGAAACAGGAGACAAGCACGGCTTTATCCCATTGATCTGCGAACAAGTCACGTAGCTCGTTCTTGCGTGTCACATCAACAGGTCCATGAGTGCTGGCGGCTTCTATGAGGAAGATCCACCCGCGATTCGCATCCCATGCAATGACGTCCGGCGCTTTTTCGCGGGCTTTGAGACTGATCCCAAGTTCGTCCATTAGGGTGGCGTCGATAACTCCATGTTTGTGATCGGTGTCATCAATATAGGCAACTTGACAGCTGGGGGCGAAGCGGGGCAGCATCTCTTCCACTATTGCTTTGATCAAAACGGATTGACCGCTCGGGGACAATTGTAAAGACGCACCGGAAGGAAGTACCACGGGTGTCTTAGGCATGTTTCTACGTTCTTCCGTAAGTGATTGATACGACTCATGATTTGCTAAGAATTTCTTGAGTGCTGATTCGAATACGGATTCGTTGCGATGAATAATCGCGTCCAGTGCATCATGAGTTATCCGATAATTCCACTTGGGGGAGTTGATCGGCCTGTCCGGCTTATCAACATTTTCCTCGGCTAACTCAGCAAGCACAAACTGGTGGAGCGTGAATCTACGAATTGTCTCACGGGTGTTCGGCTTGTAGTCCACTTCGAAATAGTCTCTTATCCAGTCCATGATGGCGCGAGTTCCCATCATTGGATTGGTGGCTTGTGTCCAATCATCTCCGGGTTTGAGCTGAAGCAGAGCGAGCAATGTCATCGCACTACGCTCATTTTGCTGGTCCTTACCCACTTCAAAATCACGCAGCACTTCGATAGCGTCGGCGATTAGCTGGCTTTTGTCCATGAAAACAATCCTCCCACTGTTTGATCGATTAGATCCTGGCTCACGTTGCCGCTGATGGATAGCAGTTCAGCAAGCGAAGCAAGCTGTTTTTTGGTGGGACATGGAAGCTGGCGCAAATCAGTGGCGTTCACTTGCGTGCTGCCTGAAATTTGGCGATACCACTCATCGACAACGCTTGTGGAAAGCCAGATTGTCAGGCCGAGAGCGACTTTATCGTTCAGGGGTACGGTCTTGCGAGAAGTGCCCTGATGAATGTAGTTCAGTTTGTTGTCAGCGACGAATTTCACGTCGCTTGCAAGGTGTGAGGCGTGGATACGGTGATGCTGTTCTTTGGCTGAGAACCGATCAACAAGACAATAGCTGCCGGAGGGGAGCGCGATATTTCGGCTGCCTGCTTCCTCGGTAACCCATTGCTTGCGATCGCATTGAACGGGATGTTCAGTTTCCAATCCCCTTTGGTTGTCCGACCAATATAGAGGGTAGCCGCCCGTTGTGTTTTCATCGGACAACACGTCTCGATTTCGGAACCATACCAGTTTGCCTGTTGACACCCACAACCCTTGATCGCTCAAGGATTTGAATCCTTGCAAACGGTTGTCTTGCTGCTGAATGCGAAGGATTCGTTCACGGCCGAGAGTAAGCGAATCTAGTGTAGCGGAAGTGCTTGCTTGCTCACTGAGTGGAAGGAATGGCGTGACATCATTGAAAATAGTAACTTTCCGCGCCTGCTGTCGCTTTGATACTTTTAGCAGCATAATCTCCTGAAGGACGTCCATGTCCTTGAAATGGTCCTGCCGAGACCCATATACCGCCAACGTGTCGAGACTGCATTCGCTAAGCAGCCATTTGCGAAAGTCTTTGAAATACTCGCCATTCATCCACGAACGAGGAATAATCGCAACGCATTCGCCTCCATCTGAAAGTGCTTGAATTGCGATTACCAGAAACGCTGCATACAAGTTGGTAACCTTTACCCCGCCGCGGCTAGTGGGAATAACAGTTGGTTTGATTTTTTTATATGGAGGATTAAGAATCACTCGATCAAATTCAGCTTCAAGGAGAGTGTCGAATACGGATGAGTTAATGACCCTTGCGTTATCGCATACCTGCACAAGGGAGTCTCTGGAAGCGGAAGCTAGTTCAGAATCCTGCTCAATGGCCATCACGCTGCTACCTAGAACCGCTTGCCGTGCTGTCACCGCGCTGAGAATGCCCGTGCCGGAACCGAGATCGAGGATACGTACTGGTGTGTCTGAATGCGTGAAAAGATTTGCCGCCTGTTCGGCAACAGGTAGAGGTGTGAGGAATTGCTCCCACTGCTGCCTGCGTTCAGGAGAAAGCGAAGCGGCAACCTCGTTACGAATCTCGGCGATAGTCCCATGCATGTATTCAAGGATAGCCGGTTCTATCGTCTCCAAGCTTGTACGCGGTTTCGCCTCACTACGACGAATGAGACGTTAAGCCGTATCTGGTATCAGTGCCTACCTTGTCAACACCGCCACGCCGATTATCAATTTTCGCCGACATGGCCCACCCACCTCACTTGCAGCTAAATAATCCAAAGAGATGTCAAAGAAATCGGCAAGCTTGAAAAAGTCCGTTAACGTGAACCTTCTAAAGCCGTTAATCTTCAATGAATAGAGCGCCTCAGATATGCCAATGCCCTCGGCGATGTCCCGATGTAGCAAGGCGCGCTCTTTACGCAATTTCTCTATGCGCATGCGTAATTCTGCTTGATTATGATTAAAGCACAAACTCTTCCCCCTCACGTGCCACCAAAGAATCGAGGGAAACACTGAAATAATCGGCAATTTTGACAATGTCACCCAAAGTGAACAGCCTTAGCCCTCGCAACTTGTTTGACAAAGTTTGCTCAGCCATGCCGATACTTGTGGCTAGATCGCGCTGTCTTATATGTCTTTGTGTCAACAGTTCTTTAACCACTGTTGCAGTTTTTGCATTACTTACTAAACACACGAGTTAATTTATACAGGTAAGTGCGAATGTTTGCCAATTCTCGGCGTGTTGCAAAATTAAACAGACGTGTTTATTATGAGAGAATGACAGCAACAAAAACGATTACAGCCGCAAACACTCCGGCCGGCGATATAGCAATAACCAACATCAACATGATTATCTCCGTGTGCCATATTCCCAAAAAGGACATAGCGGCCAGCCTTGGGAAATTTCCCCAATCCTTTTCAAGGATGCTTAAAGTTGGCTACCCTTGGGCGTTTAGCGACATGGTGAAAGCAGCTGATTATCTTGGTGTGACGTTGAATGATTTGACTGACCCCAATTTAACACCGGCAAAGGTAACGCAAATACAAAAAACCGCCGCCCCCAATAAGGAGGGCAACGGTTCACAGGTAGCGGGGCAAGGATTTGAACCTTGGACCTCTGGGTTATGAGCCCAGCGAGCTACCGAGCTGCTCCACCCCGCGTCGGCTTGTCAAAATGACAGCTTTATCTACGATAGGCGAGCCGTGGAAGAAGTCAACTTCGGGCGTGTCGTTTCGCTGTGCGAGGAACGTTGTTGAGGCATCATTTCGCGGACGTCTTCCATAGAGCATATGCATGAAGCTGTCCCTTGAGCTATCCCTGTGAAACAATCTGTGAAACAGCCGTGAAACATTGCGTGAAACAGCCCAAGGAAGCCTTCCCTGAAACCTTGACTTCCTAAAGGCGCAGGAAGCTGCATAATAAGAACCATGCCTATCAAAATCCCCAGTGGTCTGCCGGCCAGAGACATCCTCGACTCGGAGCGCATCTTCGCGCTGGAAAAACCCGAAGCGGAACGTCAGCGCGTGCGCCCGCTCAAACTGGTGATTCTGAACCTCATGCCCAAGAAGATCGAAACCGAAACGCAACTGCTGCGCCTGATTTCCAAAAGCCCGCTGCAGGTCGAAATCGACTTCATGAAAACCTCCACGCATGAGGCCGCGCATGTGTCCGCCGATCACCTCGTCAAGTTCTATGAAAACCTCGAAGCGCTTCAAGACAACTACTATGACGGCCTGATCATCACTGGCGCGCCGGTCGAGCATCTGCAGTTTGAGCAAGTCGATTATTGGGACGAATTCAAGCGTATCCTCGACTGGGCTTGCACGCACGTGTTCTCCACCATGTATCTGTGCTGGGGTGCGATGGCCGCACTGCATGAGCGCTACGGCATCGGCAAAATTGACCTGCCCGAGAAGATTTTTGGTGTGTTCCCGCAATACCTGCAAGACGAATACTGCTTCCTGACCAACGGATTCGACGAAATTGCCTTGCAGCCGCATTCGCGCTTGGCTGGTATGGATGAAGAACAACTGTGCGCCAACCAAGATCTGCAGATGCTCACGTGGGGGCCGCAGTCCGGCCCAGGCCTAATCGCCACGCGCGATTTCTCCGAGGTATTCGCGCTTGGGCATTGGGAGTACGGCAAGATGACGTTGGCTGAGGAATATGAGCGCGACATGGCTAAAGGCATGACCAACGTGCCCTTCCCGCAAAACTATTTTCCGCACGACGACCCCAATCTGGAGCCGCTGTTCTCTTGGCGTGCCCACGCCAATTTGCTGTGGCGCAACTGGCTGAACTGGGTGTATCAGACCACGCCCTACGACCTCACGGAAGTGCCGCAACTGCGCGCGCACAAGCGCCTTGGCACCGACCGCTCGATTCGCCATGAGCCGGGTAGCCCGCGCCGCGATGACTTCGCTCCTTTCGTGAATAACAGCTACGGTGTGGCGCCACTTTCGTAGTAATTGCCGCGCGTTGTGCGCACAAACAGGCAGCGTTTGTCTAGTTATCTTCACTTACCACAACACACATGAAGCACCGCTCAAAACCCAATAAAATCAATGCCTGTTGCCCATATTAAAGATTTGTCGACACAGCGGCTAATAATCGCCATCAGTCACTCGGGGTCGGGTGTCTGCTACACGCAACAGGGCAATTGCCTGAGCGCTATGACAGGCCAGATTTGCCGTAAAATAGCGGATGACTAAAGCTGGTTTCGGTGCGCCACACCCGTAACCGCGTGGTCACATAACCCGAACGCTGTGGACTACACTGGCAAGAGGCTGTAAATAGCTAGGAGGCGTAAGTATGAATGCAGTGAGCACTGTGGTGTCACTGGCCGCCGCGTCAGCACCCAATTTGCCAAGCATCAGCGACTTTCTTCCTCCTGAAATCTTGTTCCAAGGCACCCCGTTTGCCATTAACCGCATCATTCTTGTGCGCATTATTGCAACTATTGTGCTGCTATTGGTGCTTGGCCTTACGGCTGCGAACGCTAAGCTCATCCCTAGCCGTTGGCAGGGGGTTGTCGAATATGGCATCGATTTCGTGCGTGACAAGGTCGTGTATGACGTGATGGGCGAAGAGCGCGGCAAGCGTTACGTGCCGATGATCGCCACCATCTTCTTCACCATCTTCGTGTTCAATCTGTGCGGCGTCATTCCAGGTGCGAACATCGCGGCAACAGCCACCGTGGTTATGCCGCTCGTGTTCGCCGTGTGGGTGCTCATCCAATACTGGATCGTCGCCATCCGCGAACAGGGGCTCGGCCACTATTTGCGCCACGAGCTGTTCACCCCTGGTGTGCCGTGGCCGGTATACATTCTGCTTGCGCCGATTCAGCTGCTTGAGCTGCTGATTATCCGTCCGGCCTCGCTGACCATCCGACTGTTTGCCAACATGATTTCCGGCCACTTGCTGGTCGCTACATGCATCGCCTTCACCCAATACTGGATGGTTGACGCTGTTAATCACTTGGTGGCTGTGCCGGTTGGTGCCTTGTGGTTTGTTGGTGCTGCGGCGTTGACCTGCTTTGAAGCGTTTGTCGCGTTCTTGCAGGCGTATGTTTTTGCCATTCTCTCAACGGTGTATCTCAACTTGAGTTATCCAGAGGAATAAAGGAAATTACAGATTTATAGCGTTAAAGAATAACGTTAGAAAGGAAAAGAAATGAACATCATCACCCTCGCTGAGATTGCAGGCAACCTGTCCGTTGTTGGCTACGGCTTGGCCACGCTCGGCCCTGGCATCGGTTTGGGCATCCTGTTCGGCAAAGCTATGGAGTCCACTGCCCGCCAGCCCGAGATGTCTGGCAAGATTCAGGTCATCATGTTCATCGGCTTGGCTCTGGTTGAGGTGCTCGCCCTGATTGGCTTCGTCGCCGCTTTGATTATTTGATTATCTAGTCACGTTTGCGGCAAGCAGTACGTAGATATTTTTAATAGTTTCCGTTCGCTTTACCAATAGCGACGGAACATAGTGACGGAAAGGAGGACTTTATGACAACATTCGCGGAAGAGAAGAGCGGCATCAGCCTGTTCATCCCCGAGGTCTACGACATCGTGTGGTCGCTGATTATTCTGCTCATCGTCGCAGTGTTTTTCTACAAGTTCTTCATGCCGAAGTTCAACGCGATTTTTGACGAACGCGCTCAGAAGATTGAGGGCGGTATCGCCACAGCAGCGAAGGCTCAGGCTGAAGCCAAAGCCGCGAAAGAGAAGTATGAAGCGCAGCTGAGCACGGCTCGCGTTGAGGCTTCCAAAATCCGTGACGACGCTCGCACTGAGGCCACGCGCATTATTGCAGACGCTCGCTCTCGTGCTGAATCTGAGGCCGAGCAGATCACTGCTAACGCGCAGCGTTCCATCGCTTCGCAACATCAGCAAGCGTTGGTCTCGCTCAAGGGTGAAATTGGCGTGTTGGCCACGGCGCTGGCCGGCAAGATTCTCGGCAGTGAGCTTCAAGATACCGCAGTGCAGTCTTCCATGATTGATCGGATGATTGATGACATGGATGGGAACAGGCAGTAGCGACATCAAGAGGCATCAAGCGGCAGTAATGGCAGTAATACAGCATTACAAACGGCATCACGTGACAGCAAATATTAGGTGACATCAAGTAAGGAAAGGCAGGTGAGTTCATGCGAGGAGAAGCATCGCGCATAGCGGATCGTGAATCGCGTGATTCGTTGGCGTCCAAGCTGCGCGACACCCGTGAAGAGGCGTGGCGTATCGGCAACGAGCTGTTCACCATCACCTCCCTGCTCGATCATGACATGCATGTTGAACGCGCGCTGACCGACCTTTCGCGCCCAGACGAAGACAAAGTCGCTGTGCTCAACACTTTGCTTGGCAGCCAGGCGCATCCAATGACAATGGAGATTATGACCGATTTGGTCTCTCGTCGCTTCAGCCGCGTGAGCGATATTGCCAATGTGGTGGAAGATTTCGGCGTGGACGCCATGATGTATTACGCGGATGCCAAGGGCGCCACCCTGCAGGTTTCCATCGAGCTGGCGCAGCTGCATTCTTCGCTGCTGAACCTGCCCGTGGTGCGTTCCAAGCTCTACGACGATTCTGTGTCCAGCGAGGTGCGCGTGCGGCTGTTCCGTGATCTGTTTGCTGATAAGAATCTCCACGAGGTTACGATGCGTTTAGCTGAACACGCCACCTGCAATCTGCGCAATCGCCGTTATTTGTCAACCATCCAGTGGCTGATTAACAAGTTCTCGCGCCATATGGGCGAGTCTATGGTCACTGTCACCACTGCCTCCCCGCTGACTGAAGAGCAAGTTGACAGGCTTATCGCCATCTATGCAAAGAAGGTTGGTCGCGGTGTGCACATCAATTCGGTGGTTGACCCGACAGTGCTTGGCGGTATGCGCGTGCAGGTGGGGGATGAAGTCACAGACAACACTGTGATTGCACAACTAGAACATTTGAAACGAACTGTGAAAGCTACTGCATAACGGCTGATGAGCATATAAGCCTACATGCATACAGCTGGCACAGAGCCAACAGCAGACTTATAACAGAACCGATAACAGAACTTACGATGTTGACACAACAATAAAGGAGAGATCATGGCAGAACTTACCATCGATCCTGCCTCGGTGCGCAAGGCGTTGGACGATTTCGTTCAGGCGTACAAGCCGAGCGACACGCCCACCCAGGAGGTTGGCTATGTCGCCACGGCCGGCGACGGCATTGCGCATGTGACAGGGTTGCCTGGTTGTATGGCCAACGAGCTGCTGACCTTCGAGGACGGCACGCAGGGATTGGCGTTCAACTTGGACGCCCGCGAGATCGGCGTGGTTATCCTCGGCGACTTCGCCGGTATCGAGGAAGGCCAGGAAGTGCGTCGCACCGGCGAAGTGCTCTCCGTGCCCGTGGGCGACGGCTATCTGGGGCGCGTTGTTGACCCGCTGGGTCGTCCGCTTGACGGCTTGGGTGAGATCAAGAGCGAAGGCCGGCGCATCCTTGAGGCTCAAGCGCCCGACGTGATGCACCGCCACCCGGTCGACGAGCCGATGTCCACTGGTTTGAAGGCCATTGATGCCATGACCCCTGTCGGCCGCGGCCAGCGCCAACTCATCATCGGCGACCGTCAGACCGGCAAGACCGCCATCGCTATCGACACGATTATCAACCAGAAGGCGAACTGGCAATCTGGTGACCCGAAGAAGCAGGTGCGTTGCATTTATGTGGCCATCGGCCAGAAGGGTTCCACCATTGCCTCAGTCAAGCAGTCGCTCGAAGAGTCCGGTGCTATGGAATACACCACCATCGTGGCGTCCCCAGCTTCCGACTCCGCGGGATTCAAGTACATCGCCCCCTACACCGGCTCAGCCATCGGCCAGCACTGGATGTACAACGGCAAGCATGTGCTCATCGTTTTCGACGATCTGTCGAAGCAAGCCGAAGCCTACCGTTCGATCTCGCTGTTGCTGCGCCGCCCGCCAGGGCGCGAGGCCTATCCGGGCGATGTGTTCTACCTGCACTCCCGTCTGCTGGAGCGTTGCGCCAAGGTCTCCGATGACCTCGGCGGTGGCTCGATGACAGGCTTGCCAATCGTCGAGACGAAGGCGAACGACGTGTCCGCATACATCCCGACCAACGTGATCTCCATCACCGACGGCCAGATCTTCCTGCAGTCTGATCTGTTCAACGCCAACCAGCGCCCTGCTGTGGACGTGGGCATCTCTGTGTCCCGAGTGGGCGGCGCTGCGCAGACCAAGGCGCTGAAGAAGGTTTCCGGCACGCTGAAGATCTCCTTGGCGCAATACCGTTCGCTGGAATCCTTCGCCATGTTCGCCTCCGATTTGGACGCGGCATCCAAGGCTCAGCTCAACCGCGGTTCGCACCTGACCGAACTGCTCAAGCAGCCGCAGTTCTCGCCGTACTCGATGGAACAGGAAGTCGTCTCCGTGTGGGCTGGCACTCATGGCAAGATGGACGACCTGCCGCTCGATGACGTGCTGCCGTTCGAGAAGGGTCTGCTGGATTATCTGGAGCACAACACCGATATCCTCAAGACCATTCGTGACACCGAGGACTTCACATCCGACACCGAGGCCGCGCTCGACAAGGCCGTGGAAGCGTTCCGTGAGACTTTCGTGACCAGCGCAGGCAAGCCTCTGGTCGAGAAGAAGCCTGACGTGAAGAACGCCACGCCGGTTGAGCAGGAAAAGATCGTTGCGAAAGAGAAGTGACCTATGGGCTCGCAACTCGCATTGAAATCCCGCATCGCCTCCACAGGCTCGTTGGAGAAGATCTTCAACGCTCAGGAGATGATCGCGTCTTCGCATATTGCCAAGGCGCGTGATGTCGCCCTAAATGCGAAGCCATACACCGATGCGATTTTCGACGCCGTGCAAGCGCTCGTGGCTCATACCAGCATCGACCACCCGATCGTGAAGAAGGACGAGAAGAACCCGCGCGTGGCAGTTCTCGCTCTTACTTCAGATCGTGGCATGGCCGGCCCGTACACCTCCTCGATCATCCGCGAAACGGAAGCTCTGCTCGCTCGCCTTGACGAAAAAGGCAAGCAGCCCGAGCTGTATGTGTACGGCCGTCGCGGAGTGACATATTACAAGTACCGCAACCGCGATATCGCCGGCACATGGGAAGGTGACACCGACCAGCCCGGCGTCGAAGTCGCCGAGGCGATTTCGGACGCGCTGATGGAAGCCTATATGAAACCGGCGAGCCAAGGTGGGGTTTCCGAACTCTACATCGTGTTCACCGAGTTCATCAATATGGTGGTGCAGAAGGTGCGCGTGCTGCGCATGCTACCGGTTCAGGTAGTGCTTAATGAGCAGCAGACGATTGCTGAGGCGGTGGGTGATGTAGTTGCAGATGTCGATGGTGCTGATAGCGCTGATGCTGCCACTGGTGCAGCTGGCGTAAACAAGCCAGTCACAGCGCTGTACACTTTCGAGCCGAGCGTCGACAAGGTGTTGGACGCCATCCTGCCAAAGTACATCCAATCGCGCATCCACGAATGCCTGCTGACGGCGGCGGCTTCTGAAACTGCAAGTCGGCAGAATGCCATGCACACGGCGACCGACAACGCCCGCAGCTTAATTGACGAACTGACCCGCAAGCTCAATGCTTCGCGTCAAGCCTCGATCACCCAAGAACTTACCGAAATTATCGGCAGCGCCGACGCGCTGAACAAGAAGGAAGAGTAGGAATATGGCTGAGAACCAAACAACTCTGGAACCGAGTGCAGGGCGCGTCACGCGCATCCAGGGCTCGGTTATCGACGTCGAATTCCCCGTGGGGCACCTGCCTGACATCTACAACGCGCTCACCGTGGAACTCACGGACACCGGCGCTCAAGAAGAGGGCGAGACGGTTAAGAAGATCACCCTCGAAGTCGAGCAGCACCTCGGCGACTCCACCGTGCGTACCGTCGCTCTGAAGCCCACCGACGGCTTGGTGCGCGGCGCCACCGTGCTCGACACTGGTGGCCCAATCACCGTGCCGGTTGGCGACGTGACCAAAGGTCACGTGTTCGACGTGTCCGGCAACATCCTCAACAAGAAAGATGGCGAGACTATCACCATCACCGAGCGCTGGCCGATTCATCGCAACCCGCCCGCTTTCGACCAGCTGGAGTCCAAGACCCAGATGTTCGAGACCGGCATCAAGGTGATCGATCTGCTCACTCCGTATGTGCAAGGCGGCAAGATCGGTCTGTTCGGCGGCGCAGGCGTGGGCAAGACTGTGCTGATTCAGGAGATGATTCAGCGCGTTGCGCAGAACCACGGCGGTGTGTCCGTGTTCGCCGGCGTCGGCGAGCGTACCCGTGAGGGCAATGATCTGATCGGTGAGATGCAAGAGGCTGGCGTTTTAGAGAAGACGGCGCTGGTGTTCGGCCAGATGGACGAGCAGCCGGGCACCCGTCTGCGCGTGCCATTGACAGCTCTGACGATGGCCGAGTACTTCCGCGATGTGCAGAACCAGGATGTGCTGCTGTTCATCGACAACATCTTCCGCTTTACGCAAGCCGGTTCCGAGGTGTCCACTTTGCTGGGGCGTATGCCTTCCGCCGTGGGCTATCAGCCGAACCTGGCCGACGAGATGGGTTCGTTGCAGGAGCGCATCACCTCGACGCGCGGTCACTCCATCACCTCGCTTCAGGCTATCTACGTGCCTGCCGACGATTACACTGATCCGGCTCCGGCCACGACTTTCGCCCACTTGGACGCCACCACCGAGCTGTCGCGTGACATCGCTTCCAAGGGCATCTACCCAGCTGTGGATCCCTTGAGCTCCACGTCGCGCATCCTCGACCCGCGTTATGTGGGTCAGGCTCACTACGACTGCGCCAACCGCGTCAAGGCGATTCTGCAGCGCAACAAGGAATTGCAGGACATCATCGCTCTGATCGGCATCGACGAACTCGGCGAGGAAGACAAGACCACCGTCAATCGCGCCCGCAAGATCGAGCAGTTCCTCGGCCAGAACTTCTACGTGGCCGAGAAGTTCACCGGCCGCCCCGGCTCCTACGTGCCGGCCGACGAAACCATCGAGGCCTTCACCCGCATCTGCGACGGCGTGTACGACGACGTAGCAGAGCAGGCGTTCTCAGGCATCGGTGGCATCGATGACCTCGAGAAGAAGTGGCACGATATGCAAAAGGAATTCGGTGAGTGATGGCTGAGCAGCCCACAATGCAGGTGAACATCGTCGCCGCTGACCACCCCGTGTGGAGCGGCGAGGCGATGTCCGCGGTGATTCCTGCCTCGGAAGGTGACATGGGCATTCTGCCCAACCACGAACCGGTGCTTACAGTGATCAAGCAGGGCAAGCTCACCGTGGTTGAGGCGGGAGGCGAGCGTCACTTGTTCGAGGTGTCGGACGGCTTCATTTCCTTCGATTCCAACAAGCTCACCGTCGCCGTCGAGCGTGGTCACAACGTCAAGCACACTGCTTAAGGGCAGCAAAGAACGGCGCTGCGTGAGCCGCGCTGTTTGCTGACTAGTGTTGTTGGCGCATGAGGGTGATGCTGAAGGCGGGGAACGTCCATAGCGAACTGTTGGAATCGCCCTCGCTGTCATAGTGCGGCGACTGGCCGCTGGTTTGCGCAGAACACCAAGCGCTTGCCCAAATCTGCTGAACAGGCAGATGAAACTGCCGCTCTCTGTTCTCCCCGTTGACCACAATCAGCACGTTCAGATCTTCGCTCAACAGTTCCATAGCGAAACTGCGCTGAGTGGAATCGAACCAATCCTGTTCCATCGGCATAGTGCCATCGGGCAGGAGCCATTGCACGCGGCTGGAAGGCTTGAGCAACCCAATCTGCGTCAAGCGCGTGAAGAAATCCTCGTGATGATACAGGTTCAGCGACTTGCGCAACGCGATCAGCTCGGCCACGGCTTCCATACGCTTCGTCTGCCAGTTCTTCTGTTCACTGTTTGTATTGAGCCAATCCCACTGCATATAGCTGATCGGCCCATCTTGGCAATAGGCGTTGTTGTTGCCGTCCTGCGTATTGCCGAACTCGTCGCCCGCAAGAATCATCGGTGTGCCGAGCGACAGCAGCAGTGTGCCCAGCATGTTCAGCGCCGCTTGTTCGCGCTTGGCAATAATCGCCGGGCTTTTGCTTGGCCCTTCTTCGCCAAAATTGGCTGAAAGATTATTGCTGGAGCCATCGGCATTGTTTTCACCGTTCGCCTCGTTGTGTTTGCTGTTGTATCGGGTCAAATCCGTCAAGGTGAAGCCGTCATGACATGCGACGAAATTGACTGCGCTGGCCGCGCCGCGCCCTGCTTCAGTGGCGAACAGATCCGCCGAACCGCACAGGCGCGTGGCCATCTCCTGCATACCGACGTGACTGAATGTGCCGCCGCCTTGTGCATCGCAGATCCAAAACTGGCGCGTGGCATCTCTAAAGCGGTCATTCCATTCGCCGAATGGGGTGGAGAACTGCCCAGTGCGCCAGCCGTTGTCGCCCAAATCCCACGGTTCCATAATGAGTTTCAGATTGCCAAGCACTAAGTCGCTTCTCAAGGCGTGCAGGAACGGGTGATGGCGCGTGAACTTGCCGTCGAGCCGCGCCAGTGAAACACCAAGATCAAAACGGAAGCCGTCGATACCGATGCGCTTGGCCCAATAGCGCAGCGAATCGATGGCGAAGGTGATGAC
>CAVFKU010000036.1:0-17049 GCA_963623245.1 Parabacteroides merdae | reverse complement strand
TGGAGTAACTGCTATGAAGTTTATGCGTTTCATCAAACGCATCTGGAAAAAGAATAGTGTCGCAGTCAATAAGCGCTGTGCCATCGCTCATTTTCAGCACTCGATATTTTACAGACTCGCCTTTATACGCACCGTAGTAGAGATAAGCGCCTTCTGTTTTCGTCCAGCCACCTTGAGGCACGCTAATCTGCTTTGTGCCAATATTTATTGATTTTGACGTTGTTGCTGCTTGGGCATTTGGCGCAACAAACGAAGAGGGAACGCCAACAATTGTCAAAACGCAAAGCATTACCACAACAAGGATGCTTGTGCGTACCCCCCCCCTAGAATGTTCTATTATTCTCAATTTCGCTCTTTCATTAATATGGATGACCTGCGGCTGAACCCCGTAATTCGACCTCCGCATTCCATGCAGAAGCGTGCTGGTTTGCCTTAAACAAGCAAACCAGCAACTCTTCTCTGCAGATAAATATAAATACGGAAAAATCCGATGTATGCGCTATAGCGCTAGGGGGGGGTCAGCTAGCCATGTACTTCTTGCAAGCCTTGAAGGCGCTGTATCCGGCGTACTGAGCGGTGGAACCAAGCTCCTCCTCAATCTCCAGCAGACGGTTGTACTTGGCAACGCGCTCACCGCGGGCCGGGGCACCGGTCTTGATCTGGCCGGTGTTCTTGGCGACGGCCAGGTCGGAGATGGTAGTGTCGGGCGTCTCGCCGGAACGGTGGGACACCATGGAGGTGAAGCCGTTCTTGGTGGCCAGCTCGATGGCGTCGAGGGTCTCGGTGACGGTGCCGATCTGGTTGAGCTTGACGAGCAGGGAGTTCGCGGCGCCCAGCTCAATGCCCCTAGCCAGACGCTTCGGGTTGGTGACCAGCAGATCGTCGCCGACGAACTGCAGACGGTCGCCGAGCTTGGCGGTGATGGCCGCCCAGTCGCCCCAACCTTCTTCCTGGAACGGATCTTCGATGGAGACGATTGGGTATTCGTTGACGAGGTTCTCGTAGAAGTCGAGCATGTAGCCGGCTTCGCGGTCGTCACCCTCGAAGTAGTACTTGCCGGTTTCCTTGTTGTAGAACTCGGAGGAGGCCACATCCAAAGAGATGCCGATCTGCTTGCCAGGCTCGTAACCGGCGGCGGAAATGGCGTCCATGATGTAGTTCAGGGAGTCCTTGTTGGACTTCATCTTCGGAGCGAAGCCGCCCTCGTCGCCAAGGCCAGTGGCCAATCCTTCCTTCTTCAGGACGTTCTTCAGGGTGTGATACACCTCGACACCGGCACGCAAAGCCTCGGAGTAGGTCTCGAAGCCGTACGGGGAAATCATGTATTCTTGGATGTCGGTGGCGAAATCAGCGTGCGCGCCGCCGTTCATGATGTTCATGTTCGGCACCGGCAGAATGTGGCCGTTGGTGCCACCGATGTAGCGGTACAGCGGCATTTCGGCGGATTCGGCCGAAGCGTACAGGGCGGCGAGGGACACGCCGAGGATGGCGTTGGCGCCCAAACGACCCTTGTTCGCCGTGCCGTCGAGCTCAATCATCAGATCGTCAAGGGCACGCTGGTCACAAGCATCCATGCCGATGATCTTCGGGGCGATCTCCTCGTTGACGGCCTTGACGGCGTCGAGCACACCCTTGCCCATGTACACGGACTTGTCGCCGTCGCGGCGCTCCCAAGCCTCGGCTTCGCCGGTGGAGGCGCCGGAAGGAACCAGCCCCTTGCCCAGAGCGCCGTCTTCGGTCTGCAGATAGACTTCGACGGTCGGGTTGCCACGGGAATCGAGAATCTGACGCGCGTACACGCTTTCAATTGCTGCCACAACTACTCCTTAAACACGTTAGGTTGTGATGTCATTGCCAAGAATAGTGGTATTGATGGACGGCTGGGCCCTTCGTGTTGTTAGCGCTCACAATATAGATTTTTATTGGAATGTATATATCGGAAAGTATGTTGCAGTCCAGTTGATTGCTGAATAATATATCGCTAACGGCTCAACGCTGAACCAATGGGTTATATGCCAAATCGTCAAGCAACTGGCCGACCCACACCACCACCTGATCGCCGCTCATGGGCTTGCCGCCAAGCGAGCCGGCGAACGGCGCGGGCACGATCAGCTGATGCGTCACCGGGCGGTATTGCGCGCCCTTGTAGATTCTCGACATGCGCATCTGCACCGATTCGGGCAGATCGATGCGACCGACACGCACACGGTTCGACTGGCACAAAATCTCGCTGACACCCAGCTTGCGCGCCTTGAACTTCAGCCGCGCCACATCGAACAGCGCCTCGAATTGTTCTGGCGGGGTGCCATAACGATCCCTCAACTCGTCACGCAGCTCGCTCAAGTCCTCTTCGCAGCGCGCGGCGGCGAGCTTGCGATACGCCTCAAGACGCAGCTTGTCGGAATCGATGTAATCGGCGGAAATACAAGCCTCGATGGGCAGATCCACCGATACGGCCACGGGTTCGCTTGGCTTGCTTGGCTCCTTGTACGCCTCAACCGCCTCGGACACCATGCGCACATACAGATCGAACCCAACGCCCTCGATATGGCCAGACTGCGCCTCCCCCAGCAGGTTGCCGGTGCCGCGCAGCTCCAAGTCCTTCATGGCCACGTCGAAGCCGGAGCCGAGCGCGGTGTTCTGTGCAATGGTGGCGAGCCTGTCATGCGACTGCTGAGTCATCGTCTTGGAAGGGTCGTACAGGAAATAGGCGTAGGCGCGCTCACGGCCGCGGCCGACGCGCCCGCGCAACTGGTGCAGTTGGCTCAAGCCGAAGCGATCCGCATGATCAACGATCAGCGTGTTCGCATTTGAAATATCCAATCCCGTCTCGATGATGGTGGTGCACACCAGCACATCAATGTCGCGGCGCCAGAAATCGCGGATGACCTGATCGAGTTGCCGTTCGGCCATCTTGCCGTGCGCAATGCCGACATGTGCCTCGGGAACCAGCGTGTGGATGGCCTCAGCGACATGCGAGATATCCTCGACGCGGTTGTGCACATAGAACACCTGCCCGCCGCGCAACAGCTCACGGCGCACAGCGGCGGCCACTTGCGCGTCCTCATAGGCGCCCACATACGTGAGCACAGGCAGACGGTCCTCGGGCGGGGTGGCGAGCGTGGACATCTCACGAATGCCGGTGATCGCCATCTCCAGCGTGCGCGGGATGGGCGTGGCCGACAGGCTCAGCACATCAACGTTGGTGCGCAGGGCTTTGAGTGTTTCCTTGTGTTCGACACCGAAGCGCTGCTCCTCGTCGATGATCACCAACCCTAAATCCTTGAACTAGATCTTTGGATTGAGCAGCTTGTGTGTGCCGATCACCATGTCAACCTCGCCTGATGCGAGAGCGGCGATAGTCTCTTCAAGCTCCTTGGGCTTCTGGAAACGGCTCATTGCGGCCACGTTGACCGGGAAGCCCTCGTAGCGCTCGGTGAACGTCTCGAAATGCTGTTGGACGAGCAGCGTGGTGGGCACGAGCACGGCCACCTGTTTGCCGTCCTGCACCGCCTTGAACGCGGCGCGCACCGCGATCTCCGTTTTGCCGAAGCCTACGTCGCCGCAGATCAGGCGATCCATCGGGCGAGCCCGCTGCATGTCGGCCTTCACCTCGTCAATGGTGGTGAGCTGGTCGGCGGTTTCCTGATATGGGAAGGCATCCTCAAGCTCCTTCTGCCACGGGGTGTCAGGGCTGAAAGCGAAGCCTGGTGTGCGCTGGCGGGCCGAATACAGTTTGACCAAATCGTCGGCGATTTCGCGCACATGCTCGCGTGCCCTAGCTTTGGTGGCAGCCCAGTCGGAGCCGCCGAGCTTGTTGAGTTTGGGAGCTTCAGCGCCAATATATTTACTTACCTGATCGAGCTGGTCGGTGGGGATGAACAGTTTATCGGCAGGGGCGCCGCGTTTGGAGGGGGCGTATTCGATGACGAGGTATTCGCGCGCGGTTTTGTTCGCGCCGGTGCCGATGGCGCGTTGGCGCATCTCGACGAAGCGGCCAATGCCGTGCTGTTCGTGCACGACGTAATCACCGGCTTTTAGTTCCACCAGATCAATAGCTTTGCGGCGACGTTTCGGTGTTTTAGTGAGGCTTGTGGCACTGGTGCGCCCGGTGATGTCACGCTCGGTGAGCAAGGCAATTTTTGCGTCGACGTCGACGAAGCCATCGAGACTGTGCGAACAGACAGCTGCAAATCGCGTGATGCCGGTTTCGTTGATCGCACGCTTCAAACGGGCGAGTGTGCCTTGAGCCGGAGCGGTGACGGTCAGCTCATAACCTTCGGCAATAAGACCCTCGATGCCCGCCGCAGCCTTAGTTTCACTGCCGCGGAACGCGGACGGGGACTGCGCCGCAATGCGCACGCGACCGGGACGACTGTCGTCCACACCGAAATCGGTAAGCGACATGACCTCACAATCCGAATAGCCCAACGCACTGATTGTCTCGTCGAAATCAAGGAAGCTGGCCTGATCGAAACTGATTGGCGCACCGCCATGCCCAGAAGCTGCAACATGCCAGCTTGCAGCAAGAAACTCCTCCGCAGTTTTCGCCAGATCCGCGGCAGCTCGGCGCAGTTTCTCCGGGTCGCACAACATCACAGTCGCATTGCTAGGCAACATGCCGGCCACTGATTCCATGTCGTTCACCAGCGCAGGAATCAGCGATTCCATGCCCTCGACGGGGATGGCGTTGGCAATGGATTCAAGCATGTCTTCGGCGTTCGGAATCGAACCAATGAGACCTTTGGCGCGCTCACGCACCGTGGGTGTCAGCTGCAGTTCACGGCAGGGCGTGGCCCAAATGGCTGCGATGGCTTGACCGTAGGTGCGCTGGTCGGAAGCGTGGAACTCCTTGATGCCATCTATCTCGTCACCAAAGAACTCGATGCGCACTGGGTGCGGCGCAGTAGGCGGGAACACGTCAAGAATGCCGCCGCGCACCGCGAACTCGCCGCGGTTCATCACCAGTTCGACGCGGGTGTATGCATGCTCGACCAAACGAGACACTGCCTTGTCGAGCGGCAACTCCTGACCAGACGTGAACACCAGCGGTTCGACATCTCCAAGACCTGCAACCACCGGCTGAATAAGCGAGCGCACCGGCATGACGAGCATGCGAATGGGGCCGAACATCTCATTTACTGTGCTGGGGTGTTTCAGTCGGCGGAACACGGCCATGCGGCTGGCGACCGTGTCGGCTCGGGGGCTCAAGCGCTCGTGCGGCAAGGTCTCCCATGCCTCAAGCTGCGCGATGTCGTTTGGGTCGCCTTGGTACCACGAACGCAATGCGCCCACGGTTTCCTCGGCTTCGCGGCTCGAGGCAACGAGAATCACCACCGGCTTGCCACGAGAGGCAATGGCCGCGGCCAAGGGCGGACGGATGCCGGGCGGGGCGCCGACGACCAGCGAGGCGTCCACGTCTTCGGGTGGCGTGACTTCACCGGCAGCCACCGCCTGGAACGCGGGGTCGGCGCGCAGGACTTCAATCAGCCCAGCAAGACTGCCGTCGGCGGCCCCCGTCATAACGCGCATGTCAGCGGCCATTAAACTTCTCCTGGGTTTTGGCCAGCCCCGCGAACATGATGTCTTCAGCGGCATCGGCGCCGTCCGCCAGAAAATCCGGCAGTTGCTTGCGCTGATCTGGGCCGAAGGCGCCCAGCACCCAGTTGACTGTGTTGTCGCGGCCGCGTTGGGCGTGCCCAACCCCCATGCGCACTCGGGCGTATTTCGGGGTGTTCAGCGACCTGTCGATGGATTTGATGCCATTGTGACCGCCGGCCGAACCACCGGCCTTGACCTTAATGCGACCGAAATCAAGATCCATGTCGTCATGAATGACGATGACGCGATCGGGGTCGATGTGATAGTACGCGCAAATCGAAGCGACGGCGTTGCCGGAATCGTTCATATAGGTCAGCGGTTTGGCGAGAAAAAACTTGCGAACACTCCCCTGAAGGCTCATCGCCCCCTTACCCAGCAGGGCAAGGCCTTTGTGATCGGAAAAATTGACCTGCCATCGTTGCGCCAGCACGTCCGCCGCCATGAAGCCCATGTTATGCCGGGTGCCTTCGTATTTGCTCCCCGGATTTCCCAGACCAACAATAAGCCAAAACTCCGATGCCATACCGTGTACCCCTAATAGCGACGCTGTTCCAAACGGCTTATTCTACAGCAATACTGTTATTTGCTGAGTTTATTCGCCGAGTTCAACGGCCTTGTTCAAGGCTTCCTCAAGGCGCTTCTGTGCTTCGCCATAGGCTGACCAATCGCCGTTCTTCATGGCGGTTTGACTGTCTTTCATGGCGGTGGAAGCTTCAGCGAGCGCCTTCTGCAATTCGGTGCTCTGCGTAGCTGTCGACGTACCTTTGCTGGAAGAATCGCCTGACTGATCTGTCTTAGCATCACCTGAATCGCTCGAAGAACTCGCGTCACCGCTTGTCTCGCCGCTTGTGTCACTGCTTGCCGCACTGCCTGAACTGCCTGAAACATTGCTTGCGTCGCCCGCCTTGGCGCCGGAATCACCGCCGAACACCTGATCAAGCGCCTCATCCAACGTGTCAGCGAAGCCCACCTGATCACCGAACGCGACCAGCACCTTCTTCAACAGCGGGAACGACGTGCTGCCCGACGACTTCACATACACCGGCTGCACGTACACCAAGCCACCACCCAACGGCAAGGTGAGCAGATTGCCACGCACCACGTCAGTCGAGCCGGATTGCAACAAGTTCAACTCTTTAGACACGTCCGCGTCCGCATTGAAGTTGTTCTGCGCTTGGCCGGGGCCGGGAACGTTTGAATCCTTCGGCAATTCCTGCAATCGAATAGTGCCGTAATTGGGGCCAATTTTGCCCTTCGTAGAGCCCGCGTCAGAATCCACCGACAAGAAGCCCGTCAGAATCTCGCGCGTAGAATTACCGGCGGGAATATATGAGGAAGTCAGCGAAAACACCGGCTGCTTCGTGCCACCCGTCTGCAGCGTCAAATAATACGGCGGCTGCAAAATATCCTCAGACTGAGCCTGCTTCGACTCAGTCGGGTCGACCGGCGTCTGCCAGAAATCCTCGCCCGAATAATACTGACTGGCTGAAGTCACATGGTATTTTGCCAGCAGTTCACGCTGCACCTTAAACAGGTTCTCTGGATAGCGTATATGGCTCATCAAATCGCCAGAAATGTCAGACAACTGATGGTATTGACCAGGGAAAATCTGCTCCCATGCCTTGATTATTGGGTCAGAAGTATCCCACACATACAAATCCACAGAGCCGTCGTAGGCGTCTACAGTAGCCTTGACTGAATTGCGAATGTAATTGGCCTTCTGGCTGCCCAACCCTTTGACCGTACTGGACGAGACGGTGGTGGAATCTTCGGTGGCCTCCCCCAAGTCAGTCATCTGCGAATAGGGGTAGGCGTCGGAGGTGGTGTAACCATCCACAATCCACTTGACGCGCCCATCCACCACAGCCGGGTAGACGCGCCCATCCAGCGTGAGATATGGCGCAACCTTGGCCACGCGATCACGCGGCGAACGGTCATAGAGAATCTGCGAAGCGGAGGTGACGCGATCGGAGAACAGAATCTGATCGGAACCGAAACGAATCGCATAGAGTAAACGGGAGAACAGATTGCCCACCGAAGGCCCGCCGTCACCATCGAAGGTATTGGTGGCACCTTGCGAGCCGGTCGGATAATCAAATTCCCACGCCTGAGTGCCTTCAGGTGCGCCGACGATAGAATATTCGCTCATATTGGGCGAGAAATAGATGCGCGGCTCGTAATGTTGACTGTCGGTGAGCTTGCCTTGAGTGGGGATGCCGGATTCAAAAAAGCGCGGCTGCCCGTCGGAGGTGACTTGACTGCCATAGGCTGCAACAATGCCGTAGCCGTGCGTGTACACCGTATGATCGTTGACCCAATTGCGATTATCGTTGCCTTCAAGATTCAGCTCACGGGCAGCAATCACAGTGTCTTGGCTCTGGCCATCAATCTCATATTTATCAACAGCAAGCGTGTCAGCGAAGGTGTAATACTGCTTCGACTGTTGCAATTGCTTGAATGTGGGCGAAACAACCTGCGGATCAAGAAGGCGGATCTGCGCAGTGCTCTCCCCTTCCGCGCTCAACGCGCCCTGCTCACCCTTGGTGGTGGCTTGATATTGTTCGGTCTTGAGATTCTCCAAGCCATAAGCGGCGCGCGTGGCGTCGATATTGCGCTGAATATAAGTTGATTCCATCTCCTGCGCATTCGGGTTGACGCGGAAGCGCTGCAACAGCGCCGGCCACACTATCGTGAGCACCATCGAAACAACTACCGTTACGGCTATGGCCGTAACCGGCGTGCGCCAAGCCTTGAGCGCCGTCAACGCTCTCACGCTCAGCGGGGCGCTTCCCTCCAGCGCGTGCGAACGCATCAGCCACACTCCCAGTACCACACCCAATACGGCGATCAGCGCGGCCACGATGAACGTGACGGGAATGGTGGCGTTGACCGTGGTGTAAGTCGCGCCGGTGATACTGCGGCTGCCCTGCGCTGTTAGATGCGAGAACACAGTGAGCACCGTCTGCGCAGATAGGCCAAACATATTCAGCATCAGCCAAATAGCAACCTGACGGCGAGCGCGCTTGGTGATGGCGAACAGACCGTGACCATCCACCGGCATCGTCACGCGAACACCGCCCATCATCACATGAGTGACAATGGAAAATACCAGCCCTACCGCCAGCAGTGTCGAGACTGCGAACATGATGAGATTCAAACCGGGCAGAACGAACACATAGAACCCATTGTCAAGACCAAATTGCGGGTCTTTTACACCAAACGACTGCGCGTTGAACATTAACAGCACTTCGGACCAGTTAGCGTTGAACTTCCAACCGAACACCACACCGACCAGCGCAGAAATCGCCACAGCAACGCGACGCGCTGTTTTGGACGTGACATGCTGACCAATTTCCACCACGTCACCATTCACGCGAATTGTGGAGCCATCCGCACCATCTGGGCGGGCGCGAATCGCCAGCCACGCGGAAACGAATCCGACCACCGCCGTCAACAGCGCATACGCCACCCACAGCACGACCTTGACGCCGAACTGCGTCCACACTACAGACTGGAAGCCGAGCTGGTCGTACCACATTAGATCGGTGATGAACTGCGCCAATCCAAACATTAAGCCAATCAGCACGGCGAGCGTGATGGCCACGCCGATCAGAATCTTCGTGCCGCGGCCGGTGCCACTGTTATTGCCTGTTGATTTGCTGCGATTGGGTGTGATGCGCGCTGCGTTCGGCTGTTGCTGGGCGTATTGGGATTGTTGGAATTGATAGGATTGTTGAGGCTGTTGAGGCGCCCAACCATTCGAGGCATTATCACCCTCGTTAGTTTCAATATTGACAACAATCGGCTCGTCATCATCCGCCTGATTGCGGCCGGTATTCGCCATGCGTGGATCAAAATCAGGGTCAAACATGCCAAGAAAATCAAAAAAGGACATGCCTTTCAGGATACAGACAGGTAAGGAATGAGCGGCTTAATAAAATGATGCGTTCATCGTCATTTCCGAGAAGAAAAACCGTAAGTCATCCCCTCAACGCCGGTAGAGGCCGTGCTTGGTGATGTATTGCACTACGCCGTCAGGGACGAGATACCAGACCGGCTCGCTGTGTTGCGCTCGACGGCGCACATCGGTGGAGCTGATAGCCAAGGCAGGAATTTCCAATGTGTCAACTTTGCCTTCGGGCAGTTTCACACCTTCGGGTGACGAATAGCCGGGGCGCGTGACGGCGACGAAGTGGGCAAGTTCCCACATGCGCTCGGCGTCTTTCCACTGCATGATTTCGGCGACGGCGTCGGCGCCGGTAATGAAGAACAGTTCCGCGTCGGGATGCTGGGCATGCAGATCCTTCAACGTGTCGATGGTGTAGGTGACGCCGGGGCGGTCAATATCGACGCGCGAAACCGTGAATTTGGGATTGGAAGCGGTGGCAATCACCGTCATCAGGTAGCGGTCTTCAGCGCTGGTGACCTGCTTGTCGAGCTTGAACACAGGGCGGCCGGTGGGCACGAAAATTACTTCGTCAAGGTCGTACACCCACGCCACTTCCGAAGCAGCCACCAAGTGCCCGTTGTGAATCGGGTCGAAGGTACCGCCCATGATGCCGATACGCGGATGCACATGCCAATGCCCACGAGCTGAGCGACGCGCTGCGACGGGGGCGTCTTGTTCGACTGATTCAGCCGACAAATCGGACATGCGGCGTTCGTCAGGCGTGGCTTTCATGCGCCCTGACCTTCACGCTCTTTGCCTTTAAGCTCGTCACCCTCAAGTTCTTTACTCTCAAGCTCTTCGCGGTCTTCGATTTCACGCTCTTGCTTAATATCTTGCGCTGTGGGATTGTCGTCCATGGGAATAATTTTGCCCATGTCTTCGTCCCATTCATCCTGCACAACGCGACGAATCTCAGCAAATGTTGGCAATGGAAAATCAGGCTGGTACATGCGTCGCACTTCAGCGACACGCTCGGTAATGCGAATCAGTGTATCCGTCATCGATTCCACATCGCCTTCGCGCTCAAGAGCCGCAAACTTGGAGATATATTCCTCCATCATCTCCATGCAACTGCGCACACAGTTGAGTTGTTCGACATCCAAATCAACAACTTCTGAGGAAGTTTCTTCCGGCCAGCCAATCAACACAGCATCGGCGTATTCAAGCGAGGCACGCTGGGTGGCGGATGCAATGTCGTCTTCAATTTGCACAAGAAACACATAGCGCACGATACTCAAGCGCTCGGCCGCGATTTTTAGGCTGCAACGCGGGTCACCTAGGTCGAGATCTGTGCGCAGTTCGGTGATATCAACACTCATGGCGCTATCAGCTTCGCTAGTTTCGTTGGTTTCGTTGGTTTCATTAGTTTCGTTTGTTTCGTTGGTCTTGCTCATACGCGCACCTGCCCTGTCCCGTAGCCAATCCATTTCGTTGTGGTCATTTCGCTCAATCCCATTGGGCCGCGTGCATGCATCTTCTGCGTAGAGATACCCAGTTCAGCACCAAATCCAAACACGCCGCCATCAGTGAAGCGGGTGGAGGCGTTGACCATCACCACAGCCGAATCAATGCGCCCAGTGAACTCCTCGATAGCGCTGTAGTCTTCGGCAATAATCGCTTCAGTATGCCCTGTGGAGTGCGCGTTGATGTGGTCGATGGCTTCATCCAGCGAGTCCACGATTTTCACGCCGATAGTCAAGGCGAGATATTCGGTGTCCCAATCCTCGGGTGTGGCGTGAACCAGCTTGCCACCTTGGGCTTGCGCGGACTGTTCGATGAGCGCGTAAGCACGTTCGTCCGCATGAATCTCAACGCCGGCTTCAAGCAGAGCGTCAGCGGCTTGCGGAAGGAAGCCCTGCGCCACCTCCTTATGCACCAGCAGCTTTTCAGCAGCATTGCATACGCCCACACGCTGAGTTTTGGCGTTAAGCATAATCGGAATAGCTTTGGTTACATCGCCGGAACGATCCATATAGATATGCACGTTGCCGGCACCTGTTTCAATCACCGGCACTTTCGAGTTAGCTACCACGGCCTGAATCAGCCCTTTGCCGCCACGCGGCACCAGCAGGTCAATATGGCCTCGCGCTTCCATCATGGCAGTGGCGCCATCTCGCCCAAAATCGTCAACAGATTGAACCAATGTGCCGTTGAATCCTTGCGATTGCAAGACTTGAGCGATAACAGCGAGCGTGGCTGCGTTAGTACGCTCGGCTGCATGCCCCCCGCGCAGTATCGCCGCATTGCCGGATTTCAGGCACAGGCTGGCCACATCCACGGTGACGTTCGGGCGAGCCTCATAAATCATGCCGATTACACCAATGGGCACGCGCGTTTGCGCAAGCCTCATGCCGTTAGGCAGAGTGTAGCCGCGCACGACCTCACCCACAGGGTCAGGCAGGGAGGCGACGTGGCGCACTCCCCCTGCGGCCGCTTTGACGCGCGTCTCATCGAACTTGAGACGATCGAGCTTGCCAGCGTCCATTCCGCTGTCTTGGGCTTCACGCATATCCACAGCATTGGCGTTAGCGATATCCGCCGCGTGAGCGTCGAGTGCGTCAGCAATGGCAAGCAGCACGGCGTTCTTTGCTTCGGTGGTAGCACGCGCGAGCGTCGATTGCGCTTGGGCCGCCTCGTCAGCACGGGCGCACACAGAATCGAAAATCTCTTGGAACTCCATAGCGTCCCAGAGTACTCCAAGCCTTGCATTACCCCACACAAACACATAGACGTAAAGCCAACACAATTCTCTTCTTGATAGACGACCAAACAGTGAACAAATCATGCAAAGAACAGTTAGCGATGCCCACGGCTGACGCTAAACTTGCGGCTGTATCCCCTCGACACATAACGGATTACATAAGGATTACTCGTGACCACGTTCCATTCCACGCGCAGCACCACCGATTCGCTCACCTCCAAGCAGGCCATTCGCAAGGGCATCGCCGACGACGGCGGCCTGTTCGTCTCCGACCAGTTAGGCGAGACGAAGGTTGACATCGCAGACTTGGCAGGCATGTCGTATCAGGCGATGGCACAGCGCGTGCTCGGAGCACTGCTGCCTGATTTCACCGAGGAGGAACTGGCCCAGTGCATCGCGGCAGCCTACGGCGAGCAGTGGGATGACGAGCGCATTACGCCTGTCAAGCCATTGGGCGACGACTTTGTGATGGAGCTGTTCAACGGCCCGACTTCAGCGTTCAAGGACGTGGCGTTGCAGATTCTGCCGCGTTTCATGGCGCGCACCACGCCCGCGGACGGGGACGCGAGCGAGAAGATTATGATCCTGACGGCCACTTCCGGCGACACCGGCAAGGCGGCGCTGGCCGGCTTTGCGGACGCACCCGGCACCGCCATCACCGTGTTCTACCCCCAGGGCAAGGTCAGCCAGGTGCAGGAACTGCAGATGACCACACAGACCGGCTCTAACGTAAATGTGTGTGCAGTTGAAGGCAACTTTGACGACGCACAATCCGCCGTCAAGCGCATTTTCGGCGACCATGAGCTGGCCTCTCGTTTGGCAGACGACGCACATGTGGTACTGTCTTCCGCTAATTCGATTAACGTGGGTCGCTTGGTACCACAGGTGGTGTATTACTTCTCCGCTTACGCGCAGCTGCTGGAACGGCAGGTCATCAACGTGGGCGACGAGGTGGAGTTCGTGGTGCCCACCGGAAATTTCGGTGATATTCTCGCCGGCTATTATGCCAAACTGCTCGGCTTGCCCGTCAAGCACCTAGTGGTGGCCTCCGATAAGAACAACGTGCTATTTGATTTTCTAACCAGCGGCACCTACAACCGCAACCGAGAGTTTTTCCAGACCATCTCCCCTTCGATGGATATCCTCATCTCCTCGAATCTGGAACGCATGCTGTATTACCTGTCCGGCAAGGACACGCGCCTGATCGCCATGCTGATGAACGATCTCAAGCAGTGGGGCGCTTACGAGGTGCCCGACGACCTGCTCGCGCGCATCCGCACCATCTTCGGCGCCGGATGGGCTGATGAAAACCAGGTGCGCGATATGATCGCTGACTGCTGGAACGAACATCATTACGTAATCGACCCGCACACCGCGTGCGGCTATTTCGTCATGAAGCAGATGCCGCGCGACCCGCTGACCCCGCGTGTGTTGCTTGCCACCGCCAGCCCCTATAAGTTCCCGCGCGTGGTCAACGAATCGCTGGGCTTGGACGCTTCCGGCACTGATTTCGAGTGCATGGACGCGCTGGCCGCCGCCACCGGCACCGTGGCCCCGTCCGCGTTGCGCGGACTGGAAAACGCCGCCGTGCGGTTCACAGACGTCGTAACCATCGACGGCATGGAACACTTCGTCCAATCGGCTGCCGAGTCGCTGTAATTGTTTCTCCTTAATGACATTTCAGACCAGAGCAAACCCAAATACAAAACCCCGCTGAGCTGAAGCTCAAGCGGGGTTTGAACGTGTGTATATCGCGCTCACGCGGCCACGCGCTGGACCTTGCCGGCCTTGAGGCACTTGACGCACACGCGCAGACGAGTGTTCTCGCCGTCGACAGTGGTGCGCACCGACTGCAGGTTCGGGCGGAAGCTGCGCTTGTTGCGGATATGCGAGTGAGACACGGTGTACCCGACCTGCGGACCCTTGCCGCACACTGCACAACGAGCTGCCATGATGAACTCCCTTGACCTTGGATTCAAGTCTTCTTCGTGATTCAAGCCGATATGCAGACATACCAGCCCGACCACACAATTTCACAACAGTAACCCACACGCCAGACAAATACCGAATGCACCCGTCAAATGCGGCAACCGAGCCAGCCGTCGGCGGTACTGTCCGTAGAATAGGTAGGACGGTAAGGAGCTGAATGTGAGCAACATCATTGATTATGCGCACGACGAGACGCGCCAGTTCAGCGAACTTAAGTTCAACGAGGTAGACGCGCTCATACTTGCACAGCTCACCTATGAAAGCATCCCCGAACTCGTGCCGCGTCTGCATGATGAAGTCAACACTTATGGCACATTCAGCGCGCGCCTTCGCAATTTCACGTTCACCTTACATAACCCTCTCACCTCACTTACAACACTGATTCACGCCCCATTCTCCCCCGTCACACTTGAACACATGAATGACGTGTTGCATGGCGATGTGAACGACGTATGCCAGCACCCATTGCATATGGCAGGTATTACAGATGCCGCCATGACGCATGAGTTTGTGCGCGACACCGCCGCAAATCCACGCTTCGCAAACTTACGCGTTGGCGCATTCGCCGAACAGTTCGACAGTCGCAAACAAATCCAGTTTGCTGCGCTCACCTTCTTATTGCCAGACGGCACACTGGTGATTTCGTTTCGCGGCACCGACGACTCACTGGTGGGATGGAAGGAAGATTTTAATATGGCGTTCCAATACCCTGTGCCATCCCAACACATAGCCAGTGAATATGTGGAATCCGTGGCGCAGCTGTGGCCTGGGCACATCATATTGACCGGCCATTCCAAGGGCGGCAATTCCGCCGTATACGCAGCGATGAACGTTTCTAAAAAAGTGCGCGAGCGCATCGAAGCCGTCTATTCTTTGGACGGGCCAGGCTTCCCTGAACGGGTGGTCAATTCGCCGGAATACAAAGACACCGTAAGCAAAGTAATCAAGGTCGTGCCTGATTCCTCGATTATCGGCATGGTGCTAGAGACGCCGGAGCCGTGCGAAATAATCAAAGCCGATTGCGAAGGCATTATGCAGCATTTCGCCTTCGCCTGGCAGGTTGAGGGCGATAGGTTCGTGCGCGTGGAGAGTATGGCCGCCAGTTCGCGCGAGTTCAACGCCTCGTTCAACCAGTGGATGACGAGCTTAACTAAGGAGCAGCGCGAGCATGCGGTGGATGCGTTTTTTCAGGTGCTGTATGCCAGCGGCGCGACCACATTCTCGGGTCTTATTGCTTCGATGCCGTTGTCGCTGCCGAACATGATTGGAACCATCGTGGGACTAACCGCGGACGAGCGCAAGCATATCCTCGAAGCGATGGGCATGCTAGTAACCGCAGCCATGGCGCGCAATAAGGACGTGACGCGCTAACTCGCGCATCGTTTCAGCTGCAACGACGCTCCCTGCCATCTCAACCGAACCACCGCCGTTACAACCAAACCGCGTCATTGCAGTCAAGCAACATGTACTGCCATTTCAACCGAGCATCATTCTCATTGGCAAAAGAATGAGCTGCCTGCCAATAGTCGACAGCTTTCCCTCTAAAATAGGCAGCACCTGCTATACTGTTTAGACAACGTGACCAATTAGTCAGAGAGGAGTACTAATGCCACGCCCACGCCGCGACAGTGACATGCCCCCAGCCACTCAGCGTATTATCGATGCGTTTTGGCAACTGTTGAGCCAGACTGAATATCACAACATCACCGTCACCGATATCGTGCAAGAAGCTGAGGTAAACCGCAACTCCTTCTATTATCATTTTTCCAAACTAAGCGAACTAGCCGATGCTGCCATCCTTGCTGAAGTAGATAGATCCCCGCTGACCAGCGAAAGTCCTGATTTAAGCGGCAGCCCGCAGGAATGGCGTGAACGCATCACTGAAATGCTCCTCACCCCAGGTGAGACGCGCCGCCTTGACAGGCTTGCCCTGCTTGCCAGCAACAACAGTTCACCTGAGCTCATCGAGTCTCTGCATGACTTTGAACGCAAGAGCTTGATGCACATGCTCGACCAAGACGAAGACGATCTTGACCTGCGCACCGATCTGCTCATCGATTTTACTGTGGGCGGACTGCTCAGCGTGCTCAAGCGCTGGCCGAAACTGCGGCAAAGCATTGACATGAAACAGCTGATGAACGAAGATCTCGCCGTGCTGGCAATGGGCATGTACATGTCAATGTCTAAGGAAGATATGCTCAATTCATGGAACCGCATTTTCAACAATTTCAATAAGTCATGACACATCAGGCAAGCTGCAAGATACGATAACAACTATGAGTGGATTCAAAGACGTGGCGTTAGCGTGGCTTATTGTCAATCTTGGCAAGCTGGTTTGGCTAGTGGGGGTAATTGCCCTAGCGATTGTCACTTCAGCGGTATTCGGGCGGCTGTTGCGCCGCGCGTTGGACAAGTCCCAGATTCCCAGCGCTTCAATTTTTGTTAACCTCATGCGCGCAACTATCTGCCTGCTTGCCTTTGCACTGGTGTTGCAGCCGGTATTCGGCATCAATCCCACCACATTGCTTACCGCCTTAGGTATCGGCGGCTTGGCACTGTCTCTGGGTTTGAAAGACACAATCGCCAATGTCATTGGCGGGTTCGCATTGATGTTTGGTCGCGTCATTCAACCAGGCGATTTGGTTGTTATCCAGGGCACTACCGGCACAGTGCGCGACATCACTTGGCGGCAAACCGTTATCGAAACGCGCGCTGGCGACCATATGGTAATCCCCAATTCGGTGCTCAACACCACCGCGCTGACGCGGTTGACACCAACAACAGAAAGTGCCGTCACTGTGGCGTTCAC
>CAVFKU010000035.1:0-17377 GCA_963623245.1 Parabacteroides merdae | reverse complement strand
AAACAACTTCCTCCACACCCTCAGGCCAGAAATTTCTCGCAAGTCCAGCTAAAGATTTCCCTGCCCAGAGCTACGCCGCCCCAATCAAAACAACAAGAAGCTAGGGCAAGCGACCGAAGAAACCAGAGAACGGGCGCGAGAATAGAGCAATATCCGGTCAGTCGGCGAGATCTCCGTTGGCGAGCAAGACTTGGAATTGGGCTTCGTCAAGCATTGGAATGCCGAGTTCTTCGGCTTTAGTAGCCTTTGAACCAGCGTTAGCACCAACCACTACATAGTCGGTTTTCTTGCTCACCGAACCAGCAGCCTTGCCGCCACGTTCCAGAATCGCCTCTTTGGCAGAATCGCGCGAAAAGCCTTCCAACGAACCGGTGACGACCACGGTTTTGCCAGCTAAAGTCTGCGGCACACTGCTTTGCTGAACCTGACCAACCCCAACGCCGGCAGCTCGCCACGCTGCCAAAGTTCGCCCTCGCCAATCATTGGGATTGCTGGCTGCTGTAAACCAGCTTGCCACTGATTCGGCAATTTCTGGCCCCACACCGTCAATCATGAGTAGATCTTCCACACTTGCCTGTGAAATAGCTTCCAGTGAGCCAAAAGTCGAGGCAATCAGCCGCGCCGTGGGGGGGCCAAGCCGGCGAATTGACAAGGCGACAAGTACTCGCCACACATCAACATGCTTGGCCTTGTTAATTTCTTCCAGCATTTTGCGTGTATTCTCAGCAGGCTTAGTGATGATTGGCACCACTTCGCTCTCTCCCGTGCGCAACACTTTTCTCTCTTCACGCACAACAACCGCATCGTCAGGCAAGCAATACTTAGGGTATCGTTCATCACCTTCGCGCCCTTTACCAGCTTTCGGCGCTGCCATAGGCAAGGTCCAAAATGCTGGAACTTGATGCCATAAGCCAGAACCACCAAGGTTGTTGCGCACTTTGCGCATCTTGCCATTCTCGTCTGCCAGTTCTCGAATCTCAATAATTGGGGCTTCACGCCACACGTATACATCTTTGAGAACATCAATGGTCAGATCAAAAAGCCCTGCCTCGGAAGTCAACACTGGCTGCTGCACTGGCGGCAAACACAGACCATGTTTCGGCTCATACACAGGCGGTTCCTCACCGGCAGCAACAAGAATTTCTTGAATATTCGGCGCATAGGTGTCAAGCGAATCAGGCCTGTTCTCTTCGGGATTGGTCAATGCAATAGCCGATTGAATCCCCAAGTGCTCAATATCGAACGCTTTGCGCATGGCCAGTGAAATCACACGCTCGGTCAGCTGCGCGGGGCAACTTTCAACGTTCGGGCAGCGAATGTCTTTATCCCCTTCTTTGGCCGGAGCTAATTTAGCGCCGCAACTCGGGCATTGTTCAGGCATCACAAACTTGCGCAAGCAATCCTCACGCCCTTCGCGCCGCTCAAGCACTGGGCCAACAAGTTCGGGAATCACATCGCCCGCCTTGCGCACCACCACAGTGTCACCAATGAGAATGCCTTTGCGTTTGACTTCAAACGGGTTGTGCAGTGTGGTGCGAGCCAGTGTCGAACCGGCCACATGCACAGGCTTTAGAATTGCAACAGGGGTGACTCGCCCAGTGCGCCCCACCTGCACAGTGATGTCCAGCAGCTCGGTATTGACCTCTTCAGGTGGGTATTTGTAGGCAACAGCCCAACGCGGCGCGCGCGAAGTGGCGCCCAGCGTGCGCTGCAAAGCCAAATCGTCCACCTTGACGACAATGCCATCCAAAGCGTGTTCAATGTCACCGCGGTGTTCGCCGTAATAGTCGATCATCTCCAACACTTCGCCAAAAGAATTCACCGTGCGATTATGCGGAGAAACAGGAATACCCCATTTGGAGTACAGCGCGTAGGCCTCGGACTGGTCGTTAACCTCGTCATGCCCTCGATGGCCTGCACCCCACTGCAAAAGCCCCAAGCCGTGTGCATAGAAGCTTAAGCGTCTAGTGGCCGTGATGCGTGGGTCTTTTTGCCGCAACGATCCAGCGGCCGCATTGCGTGGGTTGGCAAACGATGCTTGCCCAGCACTCTCATGGTCGGCATTCAGCGTTTGGAAATCATCCCAACGCATGAATACCTCGCCGCGCACTTCCACAACATCAGGAATGTCTTCGGCCGCCCCGCCAAGATTGGCTGGAATTGAGCCAATAGTGCGCACGTTCAGGGTGATATCCTCACCCGTAACGCCGTCGCCGCGCGTTAACCCCTGCTCCAGCACACCATGACGATAAATAAGGTTCAAAGCAAGGCCGTCTATTTTGACTTCACAGCTCATTGGCAACGGCTTGTTTTGCGGCCAATCAAGATCTCGAAGCACCGAATCGTACCAGTCGCGCAATTCGTCCACCGAGAACACGTCGTCAAGGCTCATCATGCGCGATGGGTGGCGCACAGACGTGAAATCGTTGGAGAATGTGCCGCCAACACGATGCGTGGGCGACTGCGGATTGTCCAGTTCAGAAAAGGCAGCTTCAAGGCGCTCTAAACAGCGCATGCGCGCATCATAAGCGGCGTCAGAACTCACTGGAGCATCGTCGATGTAATAAGCAATCTGATCAGCCTCAACCCATGCGGCAACCTTTGCCCACAGTCTGGCCGCCACCTGCCCGTCCATCGATGCGACATCAAGACGGTTCAAACGCAAAGCGTCTTCATCGCTGGATTGCAATGCAACCACCCATTTCAGAGAGCCTGGCACAAAGCGGGTGATTCCCTCGTTAGAAACGATTACCCCATCCCCTGTCGCTGTATTGTCGAAATCCCAAGCCATCTGTTCGGTTGTGCTCATAGTTGCTGATTCTAATGTCCCGTACGCCTAATGCGCCATAATGGGCTATTCACTTAAGGAACGAATGAACTGCGCCTGAACCACGTCAATGCCGTTAGCATCATCGCCGTTCATTCGCGCCGCAGCCACCGACAAGGTGCGAGCTGGCACAAACAGCCCCTCGTCCACTGTTAAACGCGCCGCATCACGCACAATATTCGCCGCCTCGGTATGCGGCCATACAGGCAAACCTTTGCGATGCAACAAGGGAGCCGCCTCCGCAACACTCACCGGCACAGCTATGCACTGCGATTCAGCGCGAGAGAACAACTCTTGCAACTCACCTTGCAACGACCCAATCTGACCAGGAGCAATATGGTCGCTCATAATATAGGCTGCAGCAGCCGTGTCATAGCGTTCTTGCATCCACTCGGCATACGCGAGACGATAATAAGCAAACGCGGCATCATCACGGTCGAGCGCCACCAGTAGAGCGTTCAAGCACGCAGCACGCGCGGAACTCCAATCTTCGTTGCGAGCAAGCTGAACAGCGAGTTTGAGATGCGGCAAAGGATAGGCTGGCGCATAAGCAACCGCCGTATTGAGATGACCTAGTGACGCCTCAGCGCCTTTGACTTGCGCAAGCAGATCAGCTAATTCCATGTGCGCATAAAACAGATTGTCGGGAATAAGCACTGTGCGTTCACCAGGCGTTGCAAACAGGCGGTTATATACCACACGTTCGGCATACGAGTTGAAATATCGCGGCACGCCATTATTGCGCGCAAACAGCGCATCGAGCCGCTGCAACGCAGCCTCGCCCGACTGAATAGCTCGGTCGGCTTGGCCTGAAAACAGCAAGTCGCGCACTTTAGCACGCTCTTTGTCTAAATCACGAGACAGTTTCAACGACACAGCAGGAGTGTCATGGCCGTCAATCAGAGCGCTCGTAATATTGGGAGCCTGTTCGCTTAATTCTGGATCGGCAATAGTGTCAACAATTTGCATGGCGTGACGAGCTTTAGTGACTCGCGGCAATGTTGCGTCAGTGGCCAGACGATGGAAATCACCGTCCGCACGTTCAATCAAATCAGCCCGCTGAATAGACAAGCCGAGCGCATTCGATGTTCCCAATACCTGCGCGGCCTGAGGACTGAAGTTATGGTCAGCCATTTCAGGTTCCTGTTGGGAACCGCTCGGAGCGAACAGGGTGTCACGCAAGTCAAAGTCAGCGGTGATTGGTTCCAACGCGCCGTCCCCATCCACGTCCATAGTCGCATTGAACATGCGGTAGGTGTCTTGCGGGTGTTCAAGTCCATCCTGCGCTATTGCGGAGAGAAACTTCTCGCGCGTGAAGCGAACAGTGGCCAAGCAGCGCACGGTGGGGTTGCGCCGCAAAACGTTCATCGGATCGTCAAAGGCAGCGCCATCGCCCTCGTCATCGTTGTCCTCGTCATCATTGCCCCCATCCGGCACATCGCCAGGAGCACAAAACACCGTTTCGTCGATATCAATGTCTTTGACTAAATCCTCAAACCGACGATCCATAGCATCATCCGAGCCAGCTTCATTAGCTTCATTAGCTTCATTAGCCGCGTCAACTTCATTTGCCGCATTATCTATATCACCAACATCACCCACGTCCCCCACTGAAGATGGCGTGCGCGTGGGGTCGCCATGCAAATCACCGTCTTTGGGTTCGCCACGCCCTGAGCCCATATCGCCAGATTGCATGCGCTCAAATGCACCAAGCGCCTCACTCATCATCTGTTGGATGGCGGAATCCTGTTCAGCAATAGCTTCTTCCAAACCCAACGAGTCGACACGCAACGACACTTCGCGCACCTGATCGGAAGCACCGAAACTCAGCATGGCCAGCATCAATCCAACCCGCAGGTTGTAGGCGGCGCTCATCACCGCGCGTTCACGATCGTCCAGCTCAACCCACAACCCTGACTGTTCGTCATATCGGCTTGACGGCATCATCGACACGCCCGCCGCCGTAAAGCCGACAGCAACCCGCCCCTCAGCAAGATTAGAACGCACAGCAACGTCGAAGCGATATGGCAAGCGCAGACGCCGTACCAGCAGCGACATCGCTTGCCGGTACCCCCACTCGGAATTATTCGGGCCAAAATCGCGTGCAGTGCGACGTGCCGCGTCAAACAGTGCCCACATCGAACTATGCCCCGGCTCTGAAGCCTCGTCAAACCCTAACGCAAGCAATGCTGGGTTGTCCAGCATATGCAAATCAATAGTGGCGGCCTGTGCACGCGTCACTGTTTCTTCAGTGGGTTTAAGACCTAGTCGAGCGTTGCGTTCCAGCCAAGCACTCACCATGGCGAAGCGGTTCAAATTGCCTTCAATGGCAAGCGCACGCAATACGGGCGCTAATTCCAATGATGAATCCCAACTGAAGAAATATCGCCCCGAATAGCTGGAGGTGAACAAATGCAATGGTTCAGCACCATGCACAGCTTCCAAACCTGGCGCTTCGTCAAGTGCGCCAGCCTCACGCATCAGCTCGGCGAAATGTTCTTCCAAGCCTGACACGCGCATGCCGTGCGCACGAGCACCATACATATCATTCACCGAGCGGCGAATCGCCCCCATTGGTGCTTCGCGGTTGAGCCGGCGAAAAATATTGCCCGAACCAAAACCAATCAGAGCGCCTTGCATTTGCGGCAATACATAGGCAGCGAAGAAAGCGATGGCAACAGCGTCACGGTATTCCAAACCTTCACGCATGGATTGTGGCAGCTTGTGGCGCATCTGTTCAAGCCGATAACCGCTTCTAGAATGCGACCACGAGGCAAGCCATGTCATGCGCCCGTTAGGGTCACGCCCAACAATGTCACCGTAATCTGCACGCTCTTTAACAAACATAAATCGAGGCTGACTATTATGCAAGTCTGCGCCCGCTTCAGTGCTGAAAAATACGCGCCCTTTGCCATCTGCCACGGCAATCTGAGAGAAATGGTTGCGGTCGGTGAACACACCCAAAGCGAAAGCGTTGCCTTGCAAAGCTGGCAGCTGCACCCAACCCAAGCTCACATGTTCTGGGACATCATGAAAATTCAGCAGACGCCGCTTGACCAACGGCCCCAATCGCACGCTGTTTTCGATAAGCTGAGTGAGCAATATGGTCAGATCGTCGTCACCAGTGCGCTCAACATGATGCTGCTCGGCAATGACTGCGAATGGATCAGCGTGGCGCAGGTTCGCCTGCACTCGACGAGCCAATAGTGACGTCCAGCGCCGTGTGCGCTCAAGGGCACTCGCCAAGGAATCGGAGTGGAACTTGCGTGCTGCCATGTTATTCATTCTTCCAACGCAACCAGACATGGACGCAACAACTACCCTGCGACCACACCACGCAAAGCCCGCTGACCGCCTATGAAAAGCCCGCGACTTGCCAACAGTATGCACATAGTGCCTGTAGTACCTATAGAATGATGGTGTGCCTCACCTGCCGTCCCTGTTCTCCAGACATCGCCGCGCGATATTCGCCGTATTGGCGGCACTGCTGGCTATTCTGCTTATCGAATGTGTGGCATTCAATCTGCCATATTGGCGCACGCGTGGGGCGAGCACAGATTCGGCGGCCTATGAGAACACAGTGGGCGCCGGCCTTGAGCGCACTGATGAGGGAATGTTGCGCATCACTGACCAAACTGCTGCATGGCTTGAAGTTAAAGCAGACGGTTCGTCCGATTACGCACGCATTGATCTTGTTTCACCCAACAACTCTTCCAGTAATGCGCTGCTCACCGTGCATATTCGCGCATCAGTAAATGGCGAAAGTGTTGCAAGCACCTCGTTCAGCTCACAATCGTCTAGATCCTTGTTTATTTACACGCATGGCGAGGGGACGTTGCGCGTGAGTATTGAAGAACCAAAGGGATCAATTGTTCCAATTCAGGCTGTGCGGGCGAATGTGCGCGTGCCGTTTACTGTAAACCCCATACGTCTGGCGATTATGGCTGCACTATCGGCCGCCGTGGCTTGTTGGCAACCAAACTCAAAACTGTGGCACATCCGCCTGAATCCTTCCAGCCGCAACCAACGATTAGCCTTCGCTGTTTTGATTACACCAATCGCACTGCTAACAGTTGTGTTGTGCGCCCTACAGCTGGGAGATAACACTGCTCTGGTGTTCCATGAGCAAGGCGGATACACTTATGATTTTGACCAATACGGGCATATTGCCGACGCACTGCTGCATGGCCACACATGGCTGGATCTTGACGTGCCGCACGAGTTGGCGAGCGCTGCGAACCCGTACGATCCAGCAACACGCAGCAGTTTGCTTGCCGATGAGGTGAGCCCAATTTATTGGGATTACGTTTACAAGGACGGCCATTGGTATTCATATTTCGGCGTATTGCCGGCCGTGCTGCTGTATATGCCATACCAGTTGCTCACCGGACGCATGTTGCCTACCAGCGTGGCGGTGCTGATCCTTATGGCATTCGCGCTCGTATTTCTTACCTTGCTAGTGATCAGACTGATTGCACGATTCTTTCCCAACACTTCTCTAGCCGCAACGTCTATTGCTGTTTGCGTGATGATATTGGGTTCCAATGCAAGCTATCTGCTGTTTCGTCGGAATTTCTATTCTGTGCCGTTCGCTGCCTCGCTGGCGTTGAGCGCGCTGGGATTATGGTTGTGGCTGGGAGCGCAAACTGCGCGACGCCCGCTGATTGCTGCTGAAATATGGCATGTGTCAGGTGCACCAAAATTATCACTGCCTCATCTTGGACTGGGAGCGTTGTGTATCGCAGCAAACTTCGGCTGCCGCCCCACCTTTTGTCTCACCGCGCTATTAGGCATTGCTCTGTTTTGGCCGCAGATTCATGCTGCAACACAGGGTGTGTTCAGCGGGCAAACGTCATGGCACAAAGCACTGGTGGCACCAACTGTTGTGCTTATGTGTGCGCTGGTGCCCGTGGTGCCACTGATGGCATACAATGTGGCACGCTTTGGCTCTCCGTTTGATTTCGGTAACGCTTATCAAATCACCGTTACTGACATGACAAATTTCCATGCGCCACTTGCTGACGCACTGCCAGCCATCGCATACTATCTATTCTTGCCACTGCATTTCATTGCACGTTTCCCTTGGGTGGCACTCTCACCTGCACCCATGCCTGAATGGGTATACGCAGAGCCTATGGTTGGCGGACTAGTTACCATGTGCCCATTGCTATTGTTGGCGTTTGCACTGCCTTTCTTACAGCGCAGCTCAACCGACCGCACCCCATTGCTGCTTGCCGCGTTGATATTGGCTGTGGCAATAGTGGCGTTCGACGCCTTACATGCCGGTCTTGGATGGCGTTACATGGCTGATTTTGGCTGGCTGCTTGCTCTTGCTGCCTTGCCTGTTCTTTTGCGTCTTTTGTCACAGCCACCACATGACAGCTCCTTACGCGGCAACACAGCCGCCTCACTGCCGCGTCATGTGCTGCGCACTGCTGTCGTGCTGATACTGCTGTGGTCAATGCTTGTCACAGTGCTGTCACTCTTCACCATAGGTAGGCATGATCATCTCATTGGCACCAATCCGGCACTGTTTCATGACGTGCTATCTTGGTTCATGCAATAGCACCACACACAGTTTTTCAACAAATTTTAAGAAAGTGTCCAGTAAAACACCAAGCGACACGCAGATAAATTCCAAGAACGTCGAGGGTGATGTACCACACTTATAGGAGTTGAACATAATTCCCCTGACCAAAGGCAGAACATGAAACCTTCTCATGCCATTAGAACGATTCTCATTCGAATTGTTGCACTGATTGCCGCTATAGCTATTGTTGTCGTCATCTACCCTATCGGCGCAGACAATATCAGCGCCGCTGTAAAAAAACGTCGCGTCGAACGGCTTAATGCGACCATCACCAACATTTACACTGCGGACTATCAGCAGATGGCCGACGAAACGCTTTCTTCTAAGCGCGAAGCAGCAGCGGCCACACTCGATGAGCCATTCGTTATGGAAAATCCATACGGCACCAACACCACTAGCCTGTATGTGTATTTCACCACTGACACTGCTTCCAGCGTCTCATACACGGTTTCAGCTGACGGCTACCCTGATTTCTCAGCCACGGCCAACCAGGGGGAAGAATACTCAACCACCCACGAGTTTGTGGTGCTCGGTCTTGTTCCAAAAGCGAGCAATACCATCACCTTCACACTGCAAGACAAGAACGGCAAAACGGTAGGCACTAAGACAATCACCCATAAAGGCCCCGCGCTGCTTGGTGAAGAAGAGGTGCGTCTTGAACAGACGGTGGAACCTTCGTCATCCACCACGCAGACAGTTGGCAACGGATTGTATGCGATTCTTGGCAACGATTCCGACGACCAGGATTTCATGTACTACTACGACGTTAACGGCGTGGTACGCGGCGAAATTCCGGTAAAGTTCTACCGCTCGCACCGCCTGCTCTTTGATGATGACAACCTGATGTGGTTCTCAGCTTCCACGCACACGATGGTAGGCATGAACCGTCTAGGTAAGCTCGAAAAAATATTCGATTTGGGTGATCAGTTCATTCTGCATCACGACTACGCACTTGACCAGCAAGGCGACATCGTGCTGCTTGCCACTGATTTAACCCGCTCTGATCATGCTGTGCAAGATCAGGTAGTCAAGCTCGACACCACTTCCGGTGAAGTCACTCTGCTGCTTGATTCAGGGGAAATGTTCGCCGACTACAAAGCAATCACTACTCATTCAGGCATCGACGAATCGGATCAAAAGGCCAAAGGACGCTGGGATTGGATTCACTACAACACCATTCAGTTGCTTGACGACGGTTCAGCCTTGCTCTCAGCTCGCGAAACTTCCACGATTATCAAGGTTGCGAACATTGAAACAGACCCTGAACTGGAATGGATGATTGGCGAGGAAAGCGTGTGGGATAACACTTCCTACCAGTCTTCCTTCCTGACCAAACTAGGCAATTTCTCGGACGCTGGCGGGCAGCACTCCATTACCTACAGCACCGACGATTCCTTGGAAGATGGGCAGTATTACATCACCTTGTACGACAACGGGTATGGGTACGCCATGACCCGCCCTGATTATGACTGGACAACCATCAAGGGTCTGGCCACCAAGGCGAGCCCCAAGACTGAAAATGCGAGCTCCCACTTACGCAAGTATTTGGTGGACGAGAATGCTGGCACTTACAGCGAAATTAACTCTTTCGACGTGCCATATTCCGCCTACGTGAGCTCCGTGCAAGAGATTGGCAATGAGCTTAATCTCGTGGATTCTGGTATGCAAGGTCTCTTCGGCGTGTACGACGACGATGGCAACTTGCAAGCGCAATACAAGATGGCACTGGCATCCTCGTACATCTATCGCGTGTACCTGTACGACTTCCAAGGCTTCTATTTCGCCTAAAGCTGTCGATGTAATATCCGGTTTAACAGTCTGGCTAGCACTGGGCTGGTTAACACCGGTTTGGTAATACCGGTTAATTCACTCGAATAAGCGTGTGCGCTCGGTTTCTTATATAGGAAGCCGAGCGCACATGTGTATTTGCATCAAGCAAAGATTTCAAAACCGCCTCAGCGAAATCACCTCAGCGAAATCACCTCAGCGAAATCACCTCAGCGAAATCACCTCAGCGAAACAGCCTTGCAAGATCAGCCCTGTTTTACAGCAGCGTAATATGCAGCGCCAATGATGCCTGCTTCGTTGCGCAGCATGGCAGGCACAACCTTGGTCTTGACTTCGATAAATGGAATGAACTTTTCGGACTTGCGGCTCACACCGCCACCAATCACGAACAAATCTGGATTGAAATACTTCTCCAGCAGACCGTAATACTTCGTCAAGCGCTTCGCCCACTTCTTGTAGCTAATCTCCTCCTTGTCTTTGATGGAGGAGGCGGCGTACTTCTCTGCGTCCAGATGCTTGGTGTCGAGAATAATATGACCGAGCTCAGTGTTGGGAACCAGCACGCCATCCATAATCAACGCGGTGCCGATGCCAGTGCCCAACGTAGTTGCGACAACCAAGCCGTCTTGGCCTTTGGCCGCACCGAACTGCTGCTCAGCCAGACCAGCAGCATCGGCGTCGTTGACCACGGTGACCGGCCTGCCGCAAGCCTCAGAGAACACGGCGGTGACGTCGGTGCCCACCCAAGACTGATCAAGGTTGGCCATGAAATCAAGCGGCTGCCCCGGCTTGATGGGGGCAGGGAACGCCACGCCAACAGGCACGGACGCAGGCACTTCAAAATGTTCGAGCTGCTGCTTGACAATGCCAGCCACGGCCTCGGGGGTGGAGACTTCTGGAGTGAGAATCTTCAGTCGCGGCTCAGCAAACTCGCCTTTTTCTAAATTGACGGGCGCAGCTTTGATGCCAGATCCGCCGATGTCAACACCGAACGCTTGTGCAGTTTCAATCATCATTGCCTCTCTTCGATGGAAGGTGATGTTCTCGAACCGGTACTTGCAATACTAGCCCGTGCGCCACGAGGCGCTCTATATCCCCACATTCTATGCAAACGTATGCACTAGCTTACGAGTATCGGCGTGGCGTGGGGGCACACCATTCGCAATCACACCCAATATCTGGCACATCGTCCACTAACGTTTCTTCGTCTTACGCTAAGCGTATAGATTGCTATTAAGTTTCAGGGAAGGTGCAATTCCTTACTGGCGGTAATCCGAAGCCCGTCCAATCCATATAACGGGCCATCGGCAAGCCCGCGAGCCGCACAAACGGCCGATTCGGTGAGATTCCGAAGCCAACGGTGACAGGCCGGATGAAAGAAACGAGGGCTCGCATGAGCGTATCTTCCGATAATCAACCACGGCCAACGCGCAACCATGCCAACGGATCGCATTCCACGGGCGTGGCGGATTCGGGGCGCTGGTCAACCAGACGCATCGCCATCTACGCGCTGTTCGTCGCGCTAGCCATGATCTTGAGCTTCATTGAACTGCCGATATTCCCCGCCGCGCCGTGGCTCAAATACGACCCTTCGGGCATCGTCTGCTTGGTTGCGGGATTCGCGTTCGGGCCGTCCGCCGCCGGTATCGTTTCAGTGTTGGGCTTTCTGCCGCATGTGTTCACCAATCCGTGGGGCGCACTGATGTCGATGGCGGTGGCGGTGGCGTTGTCCCTGCCCGCCGCGCTTATCTATCGGCGCATACGCACACGGGCGGGTGCCACGTGGGGTATGGCAGTTGGCATGGTGTTGGCACTGATTATTGCCATCGTTGGCAATCTGCTCATCACGCCGATATACGCCCATATGAGCACCGCACAGGTGGCGGCCATGATTCTGCCGATTCTGTTGCCGTTCAATCTGCTGAAATTCGCCATTCATGCGGTGGTGACATTCCTGATGTACAAGCCCATCACCACACTGCTTGACCGATGAACAACGTTATCGAAAGCATCGTCCGCCTCGACGATGTGCGATTCAGCTATGACAACGGTGCCACTTGGGTGCTGGATGGAGCGGATTTGGACATCCGCGGCGGCGAGCGCGTGTGTCTGGTTGGCCTCAATGGCGCGGGCAAATCCACGCTTGCACGGTTGATTGCGGGATTGGCCGCACCTGATTCGGGTTCTGTGCAGTTGCTGGGTTGCGCGGTGTTCGGGGATGATGGCCCGCATGCTGAGGCCTATCGCACGGCGCGACGCGGCATCGGTGCTGTGTTCCAGAACCCCGAAGATCAAATCGTGACCACCATTCTCGCTGATGATGTGGCATTCGGCCCGGAGAATCTGGCGGTTGAGCGCGATGAAATCGGGCGTCGTATCGACGACGCTTTGCAGTGCGTCGACCTGACGGATTTACGCACGGCAGACCCGACGCGCCTCAGCGGCGGACAGCAGCAACGCGCCGCCATTGCCGGCATGCTTGCCATGCATCCACGTCTGCTGGTGCTGGACGAGCCGACCGCCATGCTCGACGCCGCTTCACGCGCCGAAGTGATGGCGGTGTTGGACACGTTGCACGCATCTGGCACCACTATTGTGCACGTCACGCACCGCATGGAGGAAACACTGCACGCCGACCGGGTGCTGCTGTTGGAGGAAGGGCGGATCGTTGATGTGCCGTCGGGAGAATCCGCAACTGCGTCTCAGCTCAGGACGACGGAACAACGCTCGTCTATGCTTAAGATGAGGGAACGCTGCCCGTCCATGTCCGCAGTGAGGGAACAAACCCCACCCGCATCCAAGAAGGAATCGCAGGAGACAGACGCTCCCTTCGTCTCGCTCGACCATGTGACCTTCGCCTACCCCGATGCCATCTCCCCTGTGTTCGCGGATGTCGCGCTGCATATCAACGCCGGTGAAACCGTGGCACTGATGGGTGCGAACGGCTCGGGCAAATCCACACTGGCGAAGCTGGTATGCGCATTGGGCAAGCCCTCCTCGGGCGATATCACCGTGGCCGGCATTGCAGTGGCCCGTCAAGCCGGCCGGCACATGCGATACGCCAGTCGTCACCAACTCAAGGCGTTGCGCGGAGCGGTCGCCTACGTCATGCAACACCCAGAACGCCAGCTGTTCGCACAAACCGTGGCCGAAGATGTGGCCTATGGCCCGCGCAATCAAGGGCTTAGCGAGGCCCAAGTGGCCGAACGGGTTGGGCGAGCCTTGCGTTTGTTGCATATCGAACACTTGGCCGAGCGCTCGCCGTTCGCGCTGTCGGTCGGCCAGCAGCGGCTCGCGGCCATCGCCGGGGTTATCGCCTGTCGCCCGCGTCTGCTGGTGATGGACGAGCCGACCGCCGGGTTAGACGCGCGGGCTCGCGCTTGCGTGCGCGAACTGATCGAATCACTGCGTGACAGTGGCGTGGCCATATTGCTGATCACGCATGATGCAGAAGAAGCACGCCAACTCGCCGACCGCGTCATCGAACTTGGTGGGCAATATGAGCAAGATAAGTCCTCACACCGTTGTTTCAAGCAGGACAATACTTCTTGCCATCACAAGCAAGACCAGCCACCACACTGCCATTGCGAGCGAGCGAAGCGAGTTGAGGAATCCCCCATCTCACACCTCGACCCGCGCGTAAAACTGCCCGCGCTGCTGGCGCTGATGCTCTGTGCGTTCGCCATCGGCACGGGCGCGCAGCTTGCAGTGGGGACACTGGCCACGCTAGCTATAGTCCTTGCCTCGCATATCAAACCTAATCTCCTGATACATTCCGTTCGCGGCTTTCTTGCTTTGTTTGCATTGATGGGATTGCTGAACATTTTCTTTGTGCGCACCGGCACGCCGCTGTTCACTATCGGCTCATTCTCTGTCACCGATGAAGGGATGGCGACGGCAGGCCTATATATCTGTCGTTTTGCAATGGTGATCATTCTTGGTGCGGTGTTTTTACAAACCACCACGCCCACGGCCATCACGGACGCGCTCGCCTCGCTGTTCTCCCCCCTGCGTCGAGCCGGATTGCACACGCAGGAGACCGCACTAGTCTTAAGCCTCGCTCTGCGTTTCATACCCACTCTGATAGGTGAAGTGCGTTCCATCTTCGACGCGCAATCGGCTCGCGGCGGCTGTATCGAGACGGGCTCCATGTTCCAACGCATGCGCGCGATGAGCGCCATCATCGTGCCGGTATTCGCCGGCGCTCTACGTCACGCCGACAACCTAAGCCTCGCCCTCGATGCCCGCTGCTACGAACAAGGCCTGACCCGTACCCACTGGCGCCTACTGAAACTAAGCCTCAACGACTACCTATTCGCCCTCCTCACCCTGGCAGACATCGCCGCCATCCTCATCCTTGGTTTTCTTGCATAGCCATCCGGCATGGGATGACTAACCGGCAGTGGAATAACCAACCGGAACGGGTTGGGTTATGCTGGGGACGGCATTTACGAAACAGCAAAGACAAAAGGGGCGAATATGACACTGACCAAGAAGCAGACCAAGCAGTTGCGCGGGTTGGCGAACTCGTTGAAACCCCTGTTCTACGTCGGCAAAAACGATCTGACCGAAGCGGCCGTCAAACAGGCCGACGAGACCATCGAAAGACACGAGCTCATCAAATGCGCCGTGCAGGACGGGTCGGGGTTGACATCCCAAGAGGCTGCGGCGCAGCTCGCCGAAGAGCTGGGCGCAGACGTGGTGCAGACCATCGGCAACCGTTTCGTGCTCTATCGCCGCTCGAAGCGCGATGACGTCGAACACATTCGGTTGGTCAGGGAATAATATAGCGAGATTGACGAGACCATTTTCAGCAAAACGCTACCGATTGGCTCGAATACGTAAAGCGAGCGCCAAACAGCTCCAGCCAATCAGACAAATGACACTCATGGCGGCGAAGGTCCAAGCGCCGCCCACGGCTGTGGCATGAGCGAAAGCGGGCGTGCCTTCGGCACCGGAACCCGCTTGGGCGACAGCCAGAATCGTGGAGAACAACGCGGTGCCGGCCGCACCACCAAATTGCAGACAGGTGTTGAAAATCGCGTTGCCGTCCGGCCTGAACTCGCTCGGCACTTCACACAGGCCGCTGGTCATCACACTCGCGTTGCCGATGGCATAGAAGAAACCAAAGACGAAATAGAAGCCGGCCAGCATCGTCGGGGTCAGACGCATCGAGAACACCAGCATCAGCACCGGCCCCAGAATACAGATGCCCAGCGGAATCAGAATCGGCTTGGTCGCACCGAACTTGTCATAGCACCAACCACCAAACGGCGCGCACACCGCCCCCACCAACGCACCGGGCAACACCAGCGCACCCGCTACAAACGCGGAGGAACCCAAAGACAGCTGTGCCACATTCGTAATCACATAGCCGTACCCGATGGCGACCAGCGGCAACAGCATATACGCCAGCGCATGCAGCAGCACAGCCGGATCTTTCAACATGCCCAAACGCAGTAACGGAGAAAACGCCCTGCGAGACATCAACGCGAACAGGACGAGCGCGACCAAGCCAATCGCCAAACTTGCAATGGCGATAATCCCTGATTGCGCCGCATTACCTCCGGCAACCAAGGCGCTGATAGCCACGCCGCCCTGATTCAAAGCCAGCACCAAGCCCACCAGCGCGGCGACAATGGCCGTCAATTGCAATGGGTCGAGATACGCCGGCTGGGTGGGCACCTTCTGTTCGACACACCGGCAGCCAATCATCGCCGCAATCAACACCAATGGCACCGCAATGATGAAAATGGCACGCCACGGCAGAATGCTCGTCACCGCCCCGCCGACAGTCGGCCCGATGGCCGGCGCCACGGTGATCACCAAGGACCCCACACCCATCAGTCGTCCGATCTTCGTGCGCGGCGACTGCTCCAGAATAATGTTGATCATCAAGGGCGTGGCAATGCCAGAGCCGATGCCTTGGATGACGCGTGCCAGAAGCAACAGCGGGAACGATTGCGTGACGATCATAATCAGTGAACCGACGACGGCGAGCGCCACTGCCGCAAGGAACAGCGCTTTGAGTTTGAAGCGGCGCTTGAGGAACGAGCTGACTGGCATGGTGGCGGCCACCGACAGCAGGTAGATGGTGGTGATCCATTGCACGGTGGCGGTATCGACGCTAAACTCGCGCATCAGGGCAGGAAACAGCACGGTCATCACCGTTTCGGTGAGAATGCCGATAAACGCCAGCGAACCGACTGCCACAATCGCGCCGATAAGTTTGCCACTGATATGCTCCGGGTCTGTATTGGCTGTATTGACTGAATCGGATGGATTAACTGTATTGACTGAATCGGATGACAATTGCATCACACTTTCGCTGGTTTCGGTTTGTTGGTGCATGGTCTCGCGTTCCATGATGCGCATACGCTCCGTTGTCCTCGTCGGTATATGGTCGTGGAATAAGGTTTGCCAACCGGCGTATGTGTCCCCGCACTCCTGTCTGAACATGACCGAACAAGTCTATAAGACATGACGAGTGCCCCGTTGATAGCCACCCCGCAGTCTAGCGCGCCAAGCTGGACAAGTGCGCAACCCATGCAGCTTTAAGTACGCTGGTCATCTTGGTGGAGAATGAGACGGATACGCTCCAAGCGCTGGGCGACTTCGTGTTCATAGCCGCGGTCGTTGGGATGATAGTATTCGCGGCCCCTTAATTCGTCGGGCATGTATTGCTGGGAAGCAACGGCACCAGGATAGTCGTGCGTATATTTGTACCCCTCGTGATTGCCCCATTCCTTCATCAGTTTGGTGGGGGCGTTTCTCAAGTGCAGCGGCACGGCTCCGATATGACCGGCGTCCACGTCGCCTAGAGCGTCGTTGATGGCCTTATAGCTGGCGTTGGACTTGGGCGCGGTGGCCACGGCGATAGTCGCCTCGGCCAGAATGATACGCGCCTCGGGCATGCCGATCAGCGCCACGGCTTGGGCGGCGGCCACGGTGACCTGCAGGATTTGCGGGGCTGCCATGCCCACTTCCTCCGCTGCCGCGATCATAATGCGACGGGCGATGAAGCGTGGGTCCTCACCGGCGCGAAGCATACGTGCCAGATAATGAATGGCTGCATCTGGGTCGGAACCGCGCATCGACTTGATGAACGCAGAGATGACATCGTAATGGTCGTCACCATCCTTGTCGTAGCGAACCGTGGCGGCGTCCATCAC
>CAVFKU010000034.1:6841-17487 GCA_963623245.1 Parabacteroides merdae | reverse complement strand
GCGCAGTTGGAGGATTTGCAGTTGCGTGACATCTCCGACCGCAAGCTGCGCAAAGTGCTGCGTGACCTTGACAGGCAACTCGACGCGCTGGACGGCGACGCGGCGATATGATGGAAGGCGGCGGGGTGACGGATGCCCCATCAGCAAAGACGCCTGAAATACGAGGTGGGCATGGCTGCAAGCGTGAATAAGGTCGCCAAGAAGGCGAAGCAATACGAGCATATTCTATTGGTGATGCGCCATGCCAAAGCGGATTCGGCAGCATCAAGCGATTATGAGCGCAACTTGACCGACAAAGGTCTTAAACAGGCTAAGCGAGCTGCCAAGGGCTTGCGTGAGATGAAACTTGTGCCTGACGTTATTACCTGTTCGGCGGCCACGCGGGCACGTCAGACTTGTGAGCGTATGCTCAAGGTGTTCGGCGATAAACCCAAGGTGGATTATCATCAGAGCCTTTATGACGGGGGTATGCAAGCTGTGTTGGATGAGCTGGCACGTGCCAAAGATAAAACGCGTGTGCTGATGGTACTTGGGCATGAACCTACCGTGTCGATCAGCAGCCAGTGGCTTGCCTCTAGTGATTCCAAGGAGGAGCGGCTTGAACTGTTGAACCTTGGGCTTCAAACCGCCGGCATTGTGGTGCTCGGCTCCGACAAGCCGTTCAGTCAATGGCAGTTGCATGATGGCATGTTGCTGGCCGTGATGTCTCCTGCGGACTTCGAGTAGGCGCCTTAGCTTTACACGTAAATCCGCGATAAGTGCAATTTATAGCGACATCTTAATGTGGCTGATAACCCTTGTTATAGGGCGGTTTTGATAGGGTGGACGGGTTCAATGACGTATTGACTTTAACGCGATATGGAGGATTCATGTCCGCACTTACATCCGTGTCCGGATTCCCGCGCATCGGCCAGAATCGAGAACTTAAGAAGATTATCGAAGCGTATTGGAAAGGCAACGCCAGTCTGGATGAAGTGCGCGCCACTGCCAAAGACCTTCGTGCTAAGCATTGGAATCTTGAGCGGGCTGCGGACATCGACCTAATTCCCAGCAACGATTTCAGCTATTACGACCAGATGCTCGACACGGCGATCATGCTCAATGTCGTTCCGCAACGCTACCAACGCCTCGCCTTTGAAACTCCCGAAGAAACGCTGTTCGCCATGGGGCGAGGCTATCAGGGCGCCCAAGGCGACGTTACCGCATTGCCGATGAAGAAGTGGTTCACCACCAACTACCACTATCTGGTGCCGGAGCTCGACGAAGCCACCGACATCAAACTGGCAAGCACCAAGCTGTTCGACGAGTTCAACGAGGCCAAGGCGCTCGGCATCGTGACCAAGCCGGTGCTCATCGGCCCGTACACCTTCCTCAAGCTCGCGCGCAACCCGCAAGCCGAGGAATTGACCTTCGATGATGGGCTGATTAACGCCGTCGCCGCCGTGTATGCCGAGGTCGTCACCAAGTTCGTCGAGTTGGGAGCTCAGTGGGTTCAGATCGACGAGCCGTATCTGGTGTTGGACAAGGAAGATGGCGACGTGGAACTGTTCAAGTCCCTGTACGCCAAGATTCTGCCTGCACGTCAAGGCAAGATCAAGGTTTTGCTCAACACCTATTTCGGCCATATCGCGGACGTGTACGACACTGTGAACCAGCTCGGCTTTGACGGGATTGGGCTTGATTTGAACGAGGGCAAGGACGAAAATCTTGCCGCGCTGGGCAAGCATGGTGTGGCTGAGGGCACCACCATTTTCGCCGGCGTAGTCAACGGGCGCAACATCTGGCGCAACGATTACGCCGTCAGCCTGGGGCTCATTGACGCGATTGAACAGGTCACGCCGAATGTTGTAGTGTCCACCGCCAGCTCGCTGCTGCACGTGCCGTTCAGCACCGAAGGTGAAGATGGTCTAGGTGGCGAGGTGCGCAAGCATTTCGCATTCGCCGTCGAAAAACTCGGAGAATTGCACGATATTGCGTCTTTGGTTGATGCGGATGATAGCGCCCGCAAGGCATCCGAAGAGCTCAAGGCTAATCAGGCACTGTTTGACGGCACCCGCGTGGCTGCCGACACAGAAGTTGCCGCGCGTCTCGCCGCCCTGAGTGATGCTGATTTCGTGCGCCAACCAGCTCGCGCCGAACGCCAGAAGCAACAGCGCGAGGCGCTTGGGTTGCCGCTCTTGCCGACCACCAGCATTGGCTCCTTCCCGCAGACCCGCGAGATTCGCGCCGAGCGCGCCCGCTTGCGTAAGGGAGAAGTCACTAAGGGTGAGTATGACGCCTTCATGAAGGAGCAAATCGCTGACTGCGTGAAGCATCAGGAGCAGATCGGCTTGGATGTGCTGGTGCATGGCGAATTCGAGCGCAACGACATGGTCGAGTATTTCGGCCAGAACCTCAACGGTTTCCTGTTCACCAAGAACGCTTGGGTGCAATCCTACGGTACCCGTTGTGTCAAGCCTCCGATTGTGTGGGGCGATGTGTCGAGGGCTAAGGCAATCACCGTCGAGTGGAGCGCCTACGCGCAGTCGCTTACCGATCATGTGATGAAGGGCATGCTCACCGGCCCGGTAACCATTCTCAACTGGTCATGGCCGCGCGAGGACATCACCCACGAGCAGCAGACCCGTCAGTTGGCTCTTGCTATCCGCGACGAGGTGCTTGATCTGCAAACCGCCGGTATCAAGGTCATTCAAATTGACGAAGCTGCATTGCGTGAGAAGCTACCGCTGCGCAAGAGTGACTGGCATGCTAAATATCTCGACTGGGCGATCCCTGCGTTTAGGCTGGTGCATTCCGCGGTTGATCCCACCACGCAGATTCACACCCACATGTGCTATTCGGAGTTCAATGACATCATCCGCGACATCGATGCCATGGACGCCGACGTAATCTCCTTCGAAGCTTCCCGTGGTGACTTGGTCGTGCTCGACGCCATCCATGACGCCAACTTTGAAACAGAAGCTGGCCCTGGCGTGTATGACATCCATTCGCCGCGTATTCCCAGCGAACGAGAGATTGAGGAGCGTATTGGCGAGATTTTGAAAAAGATGAGCGTCGAAAAGGTGTGGATCAACCCCGACTGCGGCTTGAAGACTCGTGGTGAGGCTGAAACATGGCCGAGCTTGGAGCATATGGTTGCTGCAGTCAAGGCTGTGCGTGCTCAACTTGGCTGAGTGGATTTTGTGCATTGGCTTAAAGTGAAGGCTGAGTAATGAACCAAACAGCAACTACTGCACCAATGTTTTCGCTTGAGGTGTTCCCGCCTCGCCGCAATGCGCCAGTGGGCACTATCTACGACACTTTGGACGGTTTGCAGGGGCTTAATCCTGCGTTTATTTCCGTAACGTACGGCACCGGCAAATCCAAGGATCGCACGGCCACTGCGCGCATTGCTAACACTATTCACAGCGAATACGGCATTAAAGCTGTTGCGCATTTAACAGCGCAATACTTGGACGAGCGTGACGTCGATGAAGCGCTCGACATGTTCGAGGCGGCTCATGTTGAAGGTGTGCTCGCTCTGCGAGGCGACAGTGTGGAAGGTCAAGAGCCGGCCGGTGTGTTCGCGCACGCCAGCGACCTAGCCACCTACATTCGCTCCCATAGGCCAGCATTTAAGCTGTACGGCGCATGTTACCCAGAGAAGCATCCACAGGCAGCGACCTTGGATGAGGATATTGACAATCTCAAACGAAAGGTGGACGCGGGCATAACCCACCTGATTTCCCAATTGTTCTATGACAACGAGGATTTTTATCGTTTTCTTGACAAGGCGCGTTCGTCTGGTATTGATGTGCCTATTGAAGCTGGCATTATGCCTATTACTAATGCCAAGTCGGTGCGTCGCATGAGTGAAGCATGTCAGGCTCGTGTGCCAGAGACGGTTGAAGTGATGTTGCAACGATGGGGGCAAGATACGGCTAGTCTTCGCGAAGCTGGCACATTGTATGCCTCGCAACAGATTGCTGATCTGGTGGCGCATGGTGTGGACGGCGTGCACTTGTATTCAATGAATCATCCGGCTGTCACGCGTCGCATTTGGCGCAATGTGGAAGGACTGCTGCACTGACGGTTGCTTGTGTGCAGTCACCAGAGCAACGAGGGGGATAGATTGGACGATATGACTACAGGCAAGTTCCAACCATCCGCCATGGATTTAATTCGCGCAGGGCTGCAAGATCTTGACTTGGCTCGCGAACATTTTGCGAATTTAGCTAGCAATGGTGTCTCTGACGAACAGCTTGATTCAGTGCTTGCTGCATTGGCACAGGCGGCCGACCCAGATCAAGCGCTTGCTAGTTTAGTTGATATTGCCAATGCGGTTGTTAGCCGCGGTGATTCACTTGGCAATAGCGCTCCTGATTATGCGGCTTTTGAGCGTTTGGTAGCAGTGCTTGGCGTTTCTGATGCGTTGGGCAAGCTCATGCGTTTCCACCCAGAACTTGTCGAAGCGGCTTCGGTTGATCGTTGTAATAGCTACTTATTCAATCATGATCAGCGTCGCGCTCATATGCTTGAAGCTATCGGAGCAAATCCCAGTGAAAAAGTTGCTCCAATTGCAGGGGGCGAACTTGCTGAAGCGACCACTGCTTTACGTACTGCGTATCATCGCCAGCTTGCTGCCATCATGGCTCAGGACGCTGCCTCAAGCGATCCTTGTTCTTTGCAGCCGGCAGTGAGTCGAGGGCTTTCAGATTTGGCTGATGCTGCTCTTGAAGGCGCGCTTGCTATTGCTCGTCGTGAAGTGCAAGGCAGTGAGCGCGTGCGGTTTGTGATTATCGGCATGGGCAAGCTTGGTGCTCAAGAACTCAATTACGTGTCCGACGTGGACTTAATTTATGCGGTCGAACCAGCTGACGATGAGATTTCCAACCAAGAACTCTGCCGTATCGGCACAAAAATGGCCACAACCTTGCAGCGGGTGTGTCAATCCGTCATTGCAGGTGTGTCAGTGCCGGCATTATGGCAGATTGATGGAGGCTTGCGCCCTGAAGGCAAAGATGGGCCGCTGGTGCGCACAGTTGAATCGCATAAGGGATATTACGAGCAGTGGGCGGAAAACTGGGAGTTTCAGGCGTTACTCAAGGCACGCCCCGTCGCTGGTGACCCAGAGCTTGGCCAAGCCTATATGGATATGACCCGGCCATTTGTATGGTCGGCTTCCAAACGTCCCAATTTCGTCCATGACTGCCAGCGGATGCGCAAGCGTGTCGAAGATTTGATTGCAGCCCAGCTTAAAGATCGAGAGATCAAGCTCGGGCGCGGGGGGTTGCGCGATGTGGAGTTCACTGTGCAGATGCTCCAACTGGTGCATGGGCGCTCCGACGAGACTTTGCGTACCCGCTCCACCCTTGAATCGTTGCAACGGCTTTCCGATGGGGGATATGTTTCGCGTCAGCAGGCAGCGAAGCTGTCTGCCGCCTATCGTTTCGAGCGTGTGCTGGAACACCGTCAGCAGATGTGGACGTTGAAGCGTACCCACTTGTTCCCCGATATAGGGGCGGCGAATCTGGGTGGTTTGGAACGCAAACGCGACATCGACGTGGACGAACTCAACCGCAATCGAGAGTTGCGCCGTGTGGCTCGCGTGTTCCAGCTGCATCCCGAGGAACTGGTGGAACGTTACGACGAGACGCGCCGCGAAGTGCGCCACCTCCACCTTGACATCTACTATCGCCCGATGCTGCCCATCAACGCCCAGCTTGACGACGATCAGGTTCAGCTGAGCGAACAGGCCACCGAGGAGCGCTTCTCGTCCATCGGTTTCGCCGATCCGCAAGCCGCCATGCGCCATGTCGAGGCGCTGACCACCGGCGTGAGCCGTGCCGCGAAGATCAACCGCATCATCCTGCCGGCCGTGCTCGAGTGGCTTGGACAGGGGCAGAACCCAGACATGGGATTGCTCAACTGGCGCAAGCTGGAGGAATGCTTCGGTGCGGAAAGCGAATATCTCGGATTCTTGCGTGATTCAGGCTCCGCGGCGCAACGACTGTGCCATGTACTGTCCAATTCGCGCTTCCTCGGCGACGTGCTCAACAAATCCGTCGAATCGGTTACTTGGCTGGGTGAAGACGACAAACTCAAGTGCCGTTCGCGCGAAAGCCTTGACATGCAGTGCCGATCCTCGTTGGAACGCAATGCCGAAAACATCAACGATTTCGCCGCTTCCATGCGTGCTCTGCGGCGCCATGAGATCGAACGCATCGGCTTGGGGTGGATGAGCGGCGTGATCGACGACGCCGATAATCTGGGCGGCATGACCGACGCATATGACGCCATTCTTGAAGCATCACTGAGCTGGTCAATCCGGCATCAGAGCGAGCAGATGGGCTTTGCCTCACCGCCCGCAGCGATCAGCATCATTGCTATGGGGCGCTACGGCGGGCGCGAGGTGAACTTCAGTTCCGATGCGGATGTCATCATCATCTATCGTCCGGCCGATGGCGGTACCGATGAGGACGCCGGTCTGTTCGCGCGCAAGGTGCAGGAGGATGTGCGCGCCATCCTGCAGGGGCCGACCACCATCGAGCCGAAAATCGAGCTCGATATGGATTTGCGCCCCGAAGGCAAGAACGGCCCGCTGGTGCGTTCCTATGCTTCGTGCGAGGAATATTACCGATCGTGGGCCAGCACATGGGAGCATCAGGCGTTGCTGCGCGCACGATACGCGGCGGGCGACAAGTCGCTAGCTGAAGATTTCTTAAACAATATTGCCGACCCGTTGCGCTATCCCGAAGCTGATTTGAGCGAAACGCAACTGGGGGAAATTCGCAAGCTCAAAGCACGTATGGAAGCCGAACGTTTGCCGCGTGGCGTGCGTCGTGAACGACACCTCAAGCTCGGCAAGGGCGGTCTGTCTGACGTGGAATGGACGGTACAGCTCATGCAGTTGCGTCACGCTGGGGAGTTTGCCGGTTTGCGCGTCACTTCGACGCTTGCAGCATTGGATGAGTTGGAATGTCATGAGCTCGTCACTCCTGCCGATGCGGACGTGTTACGCAAGGCGTGGCGTATGTGCACAGCGGCTCGTAATGGCAACTATCTGTGGTCTGGGCGAGTCGAGAAAGCAGATATTGTGCCCGACGACATGTATTCACTTGGTGGCATTGCTATATATCTGGGGTATGGGGCTAATAGCGGGCAGCATTTTGAGAACGATTTGCTTTCTGCCATGCGCAAGGCGCGTGATGTAACAGAACGGCTGTTTTATGGCCAGTGATAAACACGCATATTCTCGGGCAGCGTCAGCGGCTCGGCCTATAGTTGGCTAGGTCACTTCAAGTGGCCACCTTCGCTCGCAATTGCACTGAAAGGTGAGCCGATGTCTTCTGAATTTGAACCGACTGTCGAAAGCTCGATGGTGGCAAGAAGTGTTATCACGCTCGATGACTTATCTGTCAATCAGATTCGTGAGTTACTGCACAAGGCTCAATATATTGACGCGCATCGCAAGCTCGTGGCGCACACCTGTGATGGACGGGTGCTCGCCACGTTATTTTATGAGCCGAGTACACGCACGCGCTTAAGTTTTGAGACTGCCATGCTGCGTCTTGGAGGGCAGGTAATCGGCTTTGCTGGTTCCCAACTTGCCTCTGTAAGTAAAGGTGAATCTATTAGCGATACGCTCAAAACCGTGTCCAACTATGTGGACGTGGTCGCCATCCGTCATCCGAAGGAGGGGGCTGCGCTGGTGGCAGCTCAAGCCTCCTCAGTGCCTGTCATCAACGCGGGCGACGGTGGGCACATGCACCCCACGCAGACCCTCGCCGACTTGGCTACCCTGCAATCGCGCTTTGGGCGCGTCACGAATTTGACGGTCGGGTTGTGTGGTGACCTGACCTTCGGGCGCACCGTGCATTCCCTGATCGAAACACTGTGCCGTTTTGGCAATATCAATTTTGTGCTGATTAGTCCTGATGAACTCAGGACACCGCGCTATGTGATTGACCGCATTCAGACGAGCGATTCGTGTTCTTACGTGGAAGTGAAAGATCTTGCTAGCGTGATTGGTGACCTTGACGTGTTGTATATGACACGCGTGCAGCAGGAACGCTTCTTCAACGAGGACGACTACCTACGTCTGCGCGACACCTACATTCTCGATGAAGATAAGATGTCGCTTGCCAAGCCCCATATGGCCGTGTTGCATCCGCTGCCGCGTATCAATGAAATCGCTGTTGAAGTGGATAGTGACCCGCGCGCCGCTTACTTTGAGCAGGTTAAGAATGGCATGTTAATGCGCATGGCGTTGGAGAGTTCGCTGATTGGTGACGAGTTACCCGGTTATGAGCCGCTCGAAGCTAAGGAGGTCAGGGTCTGATGGAAGTTACCAGCATTGTCAACGGCATCATTATTGATCATGTGCCAGCCGGTACTGCGTTAAAAGTGCTTGAATATCTGAATATTGATCCAGCGAAGGCGAAGCTTGCGCTTATTATGAATGCTGATTCACACCGCTATGCTTCCAAGGACATCATCAAAATCGAAGGTGAAGCTGCCGATCATATTGATCTTGATGTGCTTGGTCTGGTGGCGCGTACTGCCACCGTTGGAGTGGTGCGTGATGGCGCTATTGTCGAAAAGAAAAAGCCAATACTGCCTGAACATGTGGTGAATATTCTCACTTGCGTTAATCCTCGTTGTGTTACTACCGCCGAGCGTGGCATTAAGCAGATGTTCCATTTAACGCATTCTGAACGGCAAGAATATCGCTGCGACTATTGCGATGAGGAAGTTAAGCTGTGATCGCGCTACGCAATATTGCGGTGTGGGACACTGCGGAACGAATTGACGTGGTGGTTGATAGCGATGAAACCGCTGATATTGATGCCACTGGTCTCACGTTAGCTTGCGGCTTTGCTGATCCGCATGTGCATTTCCGTGACCCTGGGCAGACTTACAAAGAGACGATGTTTTCTGGCTGTGTTGCCGCAGCTTCAGGCGGGTACACGAACGTACTTATCATGCCGAATACTGTGCCGGCGATGGATGGCGAGACGCTTATTGACCCCGCTGCTTCCGGCGCAAGCGAGGTGCTTGGTGTCGGTTATGACAATGTTATTGACTATCTGCAGCATTACGAAGTTGTGCATGGTGTGACCTTGCCAGTTAACTACGATTTGTGCGTGTGCGCTTCCAAAGGTCGCGCTGGGCGTGAGGCCAGTGATGTGTCCACGTGGCGTAGATATTTGCGTGATGCGTGGTCTGGCGAGCAGCTTGGTGAGCAGTCAGACACGCAGCTGAATGAGCAGTCAAGGGACCGAGACGAATATCAGCTCGCCCACCCTGTCACTGCCATCAGTGACGACGGATCCGCTGTCCCTGATGCAATTCTTGATCAGGTGCTCGCCAATGCCAAGCAAACGGGATTGTGTTTTATTGAGCACTGCGAACATCACGATACGGGGGCGGTCAACGAAGGCCCGGTCTCGCGCAAACTTGGCGTGCCTGGTATCCCGCAAGACACAGAACTAAAGATTGTTGCCCGCGATATTGCCAAAGCTCGCGAAACCGGCGTCCATGTGCATTTCCAGCATGTGAGCACGGCGATCTCATTCGATGCGATTCGTAAGGCCAAGGCCGAAGGACTGCCCATCACATGCGAAACCGCGCCGCATTATTTAGCATTAAATGACGAGGCGCTGCTTGACTACGGCACCTTGGCCAAAATGAATCCGCCACTGAGAAGTGAAGCAGACCGTCTGGCCACTATCGAAGCCATTGCAGATGGCACCGTCGACATGCTGGCCACCGACCATGCTCCGCACACGTTGGAAGAGAAAAGCAGAGGCTTCCTCGACGCGCCCAATGGCATCATCGGCTTGGAATGCGCGTATGGCGTGTGTCACAAGGTGTTGGTTGACGGCGGTTTCATTTCCGAGCAGCGGCTAATCGAACTTATGTCAATCGAACCGATGAAACTGATGGGGTGCAAACCCACCGATATCACCGCGCTGCTTGACAGGCAGGGGGGCGTGCCTGATGAGCAAGGCGCCCGTCGCGTGTTGGATTTGCACAAGACAGCGAATCCTGAAAGCGTCGGGTTGGTTGTGCTGAACACAGACGAACAGTGGACTGTTGACCCCGAACGTTTCCACTCCAAGGCACGCAACACCCCGTTCGGCGGGTGGCAGGTCAGCGGACGGGCACTGGCCACTATTATCGGCACGAAGATGGTGTTTTCCCGATTGAACGAGTACGAAGGCAGGCAAAGCAGGTAATCATGGACAGACTTATCGAATCAATCGAAGCCACCCAGAATCCCAGCATCGTCGGTCTTGACCCTACTGAGGTGCTGGTGCCGCCGCAAGTGGTGGCGTCATTCGCCGATGAGGTGCGCGATTCGCTCGATTCTGCGGAAGAACTGCCCGCCGCTCAGCTTGCCGTGGCCTATTACGAATTCAACCGCACGATCATCGATGCGGTGGTTGACATCGTGCCCGCCGTCAAACCGCAGATCGCCATGTATGAGGCGTTGGGGCCGGCCGGCATCGATGTATACACCATGACCTGCGAGTATGCGCGTGAACGAGGGCTGTATGTGCTCGCCGACGTTAAGCGCGGTGACATCGGCTCCACGGCGGCCGCCTACGCGAAGATGCTTACAGGCTTTAAGGAATATGACCCATGGAATGTGGACGCGGTGA
>CAVFKU010000034.1:0-6831 GCA_963623245.1 Parabacteroides merdae | reverse complement strand
GGACATCTTCGTGCTGGTGCGCACCTCGAACCCCTCGTCCAGTGAGTTGCAGATGCTCGATTTGGCCGATGGCAAGAAGATCTACGAACACATGGCCGATCTCGTCGATGGATGGGGTGCCGATTCGCTTGGGCAACACGGCTATTCACGGGTCGGCGCGGTGGTGGGCGCCACCCATCCAGAAGAAGGCGCGGCTCTGCGTGAACGCATGCCGCATACCTTCTTCTTGGTGCCTGGATATGGTGCCCAGGGCGGCACGGCGGCCGACGTGCGCGGCATGTTCGACCGAAACGGCTCCGGTGTCATCGTCAACTCGTCGCGTGGCATTATCGGCGCATGGAAGAAGAGCGAGCGATACCGCGAGAATATGAGCGCGGATGAGGCACTTGAACTCGTCGGTGAGACGGCGCGCCAAGCTGCGCTGGATATGCGCGATAATCTGAGAGCGGTACTGTAAGGCATCAACAGCAGGGGAGGAACCTTATGACTTTCACCCGCACATACGACGTGGTGGACGAGGCTGTGGCGGCGGGCTATTTCCCGCCTCGTCACCGCGTCGAGATCACCAAGGTTGACGAACTTGCCCCCGGTGTGGTGCGCATGGGTTTTCGTGACCCCTATATCGCAAAGCACGCCCGTCCCGCGCAGTTCGTCAACCTGTTCAGTGACGACGAGACGATGTTGATGCCGCGCCCATTTGGTGTGTGCGAGGTTAACGACGATGAGGTGAGCGTCATCTTCGCCGTGGTTGGCAAGGGAACGGCTGAGTTCTCCCGCAAACGTGCCGGTGAGAGCATCGATGTGCTCGGCCCCCTCGGTGGGCGCGCGTTCAATATCGCCGCCACAGCTCACTATGTGCTGGTCGCCGGAGGGCTCGGTGTGCCGCCGCTCATATATGCCGCCCAAAAGCTGCATGACAAAGACGATTGCAAGGTTACCGCCGTGTTCGGCTATCGTGACGACAAGTTCGCCGATAGTCTTGTGTCTCCTTATGTTGATGCGGTGGAGAGTATCGACAATGCGCACGGCAACGTGATTACCCTGCTCGATCGGTTGGAATCCCAAGGGCGACTTGGCGCAGACGGGCTGGATACGGTGATGTTGAGCTGCGGCCCGCTGCCGATGATGAAGGCCGTCGCCGGATGGGCTGCCACCCGAAATCTTCCATGCCAGCTGAGTATGGAACAGCGCATGGGCTGCGGATATGGAACTTGTGTGTTGTGCACTGTCGATACGGGCGAGGGGCGCCTCAAAGTCTGCTCGGACGGGCCGGTGTTCACGCGCGAACAACTGGGATGGGAGCAGTGAGATGACAACAGCCAATGAAGACACCAAGCATATCAATCTTTACGAACACCACGCCTGGAAGCATCCCACCCAAGTGGCAGGAGTGGAATGGAAGAACCCAGTGGGAACAGCTTCCGGTACGTTCCAATACGCGGCCGTGCGCTGGTTCTATGATGTCAGCCAGCTCGGCGCGGTGTGCACTAAGGGCGTCTCGCCGGTGCCATGGGAAGGCAATCCCAGCCCGCGCACCGCGGAAGGGCCAGCTAGCAACCTCAATGCGGTGGGCTTGCAGAATCCCGGCGTAGATCATTATCTTGAGAACGATTTACCTAAGCTCAAGAAGATCGGTGCGACGGTGATCGCCAACGTCGCAGGCCATAGCGACGACGATTACAAGCAGGTCGTCGCCAAACTCGCTGATTGTGATGCTGACATGCTGGAAATCAACGTCAGTTGCCCGAACGTGACTCATGGCGGCATGAGTGTGGGCACTGACCCTGTTGCGTTGTCTAAACTGCTCGACCAACTGCGTCCAATGACAGACAAACCGATGATTGTTAAGCTCACGCCTAACGTCACCGACATCACCTTGCCCGCTCGTGCCGCCGTGGAACATGGCGCCGACGCGTTGAGTATGATCAACACCCTGTTGGGCATGCGCATGGATATACGTACCGGCGAGCCGATTATCGCTAATCGTACCGGCGGTGTGTCTGGGCCGTCCGTGTTGCCCATCGGTATCGCCGCGGTGTACCGTGTGCGCACGGCGTTGCCGGACATCCCGATCATCGGCATCGGAGGCATTGATTCAGGCGAAAAGGCATTGGAATATCTCTATGCTGGAGCGAACGCTGTCGAAGTAGGAGCTGCCGCACTGTTCGACCCCGTGGCGCCGTTGCGTGTCGCCCGTGAGCTCGACGATTTGCTTGACGAACGCGAGGAGCTGGCCGCCAAACTCGCCCAAGGAAAGACCTGGAGGTAATCTACATGACCGAGCCGCTTGATATTCGCTTCACCCGGTTTCTGCTTGAGGCTAATGCGCTGAAATTTGGCGAGTTTACGCTGAAGTCGGGGCGTCAGTCACCGTATTTCATCAACGCCGGTGCATTCAATGACGGACGCAAAATAGCCGCGCTCGGCGCATTCTATGCCGAGAAGATCGCCGCCCAAATCGAAGCTGGCAATCTTCCCTGCGACATCGACACCGTCTTCGGTCCCGCCTATAAGGGCATTCCGCTGGCGGTATCCACCGCTATCGCACTTACATCGATATGCAACATATCCGTTGGCTACACCTTCGATCGCAAAGAGAAGAAGGATCACGGCGATGGTGGCATGATGGTCGGCACCCAGTTGTGCGACGGCATGAGGGTGCTGCTTGTCGATGATGTGATGACCGCCGGCACCGCGGTGCGCGAGGTCATCCCGAAGCTTGAGGCCGAGGCGCGAATCGAAGTGGTCGGCCTGGTGCTGTGCGTCGACCGCATGGAGAAGACCAAGGATTCAAACATGTCCGCCGTCAAGGCCATCGAGGCCGAATTCGGTTTCCCGGTGTTCGCCATTGCCGATGTGCGCGAAATCTTCGAGGCCGGTCAGCATATCGAAACCGCCGACGGCGGCCCTTACGTCACTGCCGCCATCAAATCCGCCGCCGACGCCTATCTCGCCCAATACGGCGCTTGACAACTGGCCGCAAGTGCTAGTCGATGAGCGTGTAGCCGTGCTTGGAGACGACGTGCTTGAGTTTGTCGAGGTAGGTCTGCGCGGCGCTTGACAGTTTGGCGCGTTCACTGGTGATCCAGCCAACCAGCATCGTCTCGTCGGTGTCGAGCGGGACGGTGACGATTTTCTCGTTGTTGAGGTCGCCGTTGTCGATGCCGGTGCACACCGTGTAGCCGTTAAGGCCGATGATGAAATTCAGGATGGTGGCACGGTCGGTCACGTTGATCTGTTTGGGGGAGTAGTCGGGCCAGACGGCTTCCTCGGCATAATAGAAGCTGCCGTCCTCGCCCTGCTCGTATTGGATGAACGGGAATGGTTTCAAATCCTTCATCGTGACGAGCTTTTTCATAGCCAGCGGGTTGTCGCGTGAAATGAATACGTGCAGCGGCGCGCGGAACAACGGATGAAACTCCAAGTGCTTTTCGCGCAGCATTTTGCCGATTACGTCCTTGTTGAAGTCGGAGCGGTAGAGGATGCCTAAGTCGGAGCGCATATTGGCTACCGAATCGATGATGTCGCGCGTGCGGGTCTCGCGGATGGTGAACTCGTATTCGTCTGAGCGAATCGAGTTGATCATCTCCACGAACGCCTCCACGGCGAACATGTAATGCTGCGTGGAGACGGTGCACAACTGCTTGCGCGGCTTGGCGTTCTTATAACGCTCTTCCAGCAGCGAGGCCTGGTCGAGCACCTGGCGTGCGTAGGTGAGGAACTCAGCGCCGTCCACCGTCAGGGCGATACCTTGGGAGGATCGGGTGAAAATCTCGATGCCCAGCTCCTTCTCCAGTTCCTTAACTGAGGAACTCAAAGCCGGCTGTGAAACGTAGAGCTCATGGGAGGCTTCGTTCATCGAGCCGCATTCGACGATTTTGACGATGTATTTCAGCTGCAGAAGGGTCATAAGGCTTACTTATAGCAGCACCTATAGAACTAGTCTGTGCTTATAGCAATATTGAGGACGCATTTCGCTCGCTATATGTTGACCCCCAGCCCAACAAGATCCTTTCTTGCTTGTTCAGCATCAGAGAAATGCACCCCATGAATGCCGACAGCTTGGGCGCCAACAACGTTCTTAGGTGTATCGTCTAGGAACACACAGTGTTCTGCCTGCAGGCCGAAACGTTGCAACGCTAACGTATAGATGTCGGCATTGGGCTTATGTACCTTCTCTACCCCTGAGACGATAGTGTCATTCAACAACTCACCAAGTGTAGGGAATTTCTCGAAGGCGATGTGAATCGTTTCATGTGACCAGTTCGTCAACCCCCAAATGCTGTAGCCGTTTGCTTTCAGATCGCGCATCAGCGCTTCCATTCCCGGCATCATGCGAGGCAAAGCATCGGCATAATGCTCGATGTAATAACGGAAGATTGCGGCAATATCCTTACCTTGCTCGCGCACCACATCGTGGTAAACATCAGCAAAATCCTCACCAGCATCCATGCGATCCTCATAGCGGTAAAATCCGCAAGGGTCGTTCGGCGCGCAGATGCGGTCAGCTACCCCCTCGTCAAACTTGCCATCCAAACAGGCGTGCAACCGCCAATCAAGCAGCACACCGCAAAAATCAAAAATTACATCACTAATCATGTTGGACATCATATTCGCACCAACCGATGAGCAGTTTCTCTATAGCGGCAGGGATGGCCTCAATTACGTCGGAAGCAATAATCGGATGTCCCTGTGCGTTAACATATGCTTCCCGTTGTTCGCGAGTCATGCTTTCGACTTGCATATCCATCAAGGCGCATTGCTCGCTATGCGAAGCAATTGAAGCCGCCATGGCATGCAGGTAAGCACCTGAAGCGACAGTTTGCGCGAGGTCAATCTTCTCGTCAGCGCGCGCATTTTGTGCCAGCAGTGCGCCGATAATGCCAGCCAGCACGTCGCCAGCACCGGCCGTGGCCAGCCAACTTGGCGCATTGCCTACAAAATATGTGCCTGACGCGCCGGCAACAACAGTGATTCCGCCCTTAAGCAGCGTTGTGGCTCCTGTCATCTTGTAGGTGAGTGTGGCGTAGTGGATGGGATGTAAGGAGATGTCTTCTTTAGTGAGCCCGCTGCCTTGCAGGCGATTCAACAGACGAGCTAGCTCACCGGCGTGAGGTGTGATGATCACTTCTCTTGACACTTGTGTTGGCAATAACGTGAGTGCGCCAGCATCCACGACAATGGGCGGTAGGTCAGCTTTATTGTTTGCATCTCGCGTGGTGTGGGCGACGGTATCGTCTTCTTCAGTTTGCGAATACGCCTCAAGCATTCGTGCGATGGTTTTACGCTGCTTGTCACTGTCGCCTTCATTAGGCACGCCGCAGCCTACCACCCAAGCGTTCACCCGACCGGAACCAATAACGGCTTCGGGTAGCGCGGCAAGCACCATATTTTGCACGCGCTCGGGGCCGATATAGCACACCAAGCCTGCGCCTGCTCGCGCGGCCGCACGGCTGCTGAGCACAGCGGCCCCTGGATAAAGCGCTGAGCCGGTGGCGAGCCCCACTACGCCGCGCGAATACTTATTGTCGGCCATATTGGGCACATATAAGGCCGCGGCTGCCGTATCAGCGCTCACTATGGTGACATCATCCATAATGGGTGAGGTTTCGGTGCTCAGATCATCCTCCAGCGGCATGTCATCTCCTCGTATATTCTGCGCATCGTCATACGTGTTGCGCTGTTAAGCATTAGACTATCGAGCCCGTGCTCACCCGCGCAACATCTGCCCGTTGTCATTTTGAGCGAAGCGACGTAGCCGCGTAGTTGAGAAATCTTACGTAGGATATGCATCACTGTGCGACACGCACCGCTACACGTTTGGTGAAAGTTCAGGTCTGTGGTAGGTTAAAAAATCGGTGTGTATTGCACCATCGGGCCGTAGCGCAGTTTGGTAGCGCACTTGACTGGGGGTCAAGGGGTCGCGGGTTCAAATCCCGCCGGCCCGACGGAAAGCCCCGCCATTCCAATGAATTACGCATTTTGGAGTGGCGGGGAGTTCATAAATTGAGGTAGATCGCGGCAGTGGCTTATCGTTTACGAGCTTGCTGGCATATCTTCAAGGAGGCAGTGTTTCATGTCCGATGCGTTCGAACGGTTCGCGGCGAAGATGCACGAACACGATATGAGCGAAACGGCCATCAGCCAGTTCAAGCGCCTGTATGACGTGTGGAGCAATGAAGAGGATTCCAGTTGGATTCGTGAGACAGACGTGGAACCGCTTAAGGGTGTGCCTAGTTTTCACGATGTCTATGAGACTATCGACCACGACGAGGCGGTTCAAGCGTTCGCTAAGACGGCGTTTTTGAAGCTCAACGGCGGGCTGGGCACTTCGATGGGGCTGGACTGTGCAAAATCGCTGTTGCCGGTGCGTCGTCACAAGGCCAAACAGATGCGGTTCATCGATATCATCCTTGGACAAGTCATCACCACGCGCACCCGCATGGGGGTGGAACTGCCGTTGACGTTGATGAATTCATTTCGCACTTCCGCGGATACGATGAAAATAGTGCAACATAACCGCAAGTTCCATCAGGAAGGCATTCCTACCGAGATCATCCAGCATGTGGAGCCGAAGATCGATCTTGCTACCGGCGAGCCGGTTTCTTTCCCTGATAATCCTGAGTTGGAGTGGTGCCCGCCTGGGCATGGCGACCTGTTTTCCACAATCTGGGAGTCTGGCCTGCTTGATGCTTTGGAAAGCCGCGGCTTTACATACCTATTCATCTCCAATTCGGACAATCTCGGCGCGCGTCCGTCGAGAACGCTGGCTCAGCATTTCGAGAACACCGGCGCCCCCTTCATGGTGGAGGTGGCCACGCGCACTTGGGC
>CAVFKU010000033.1:0-17820 GCA_963623245.1 Parabacteroides merdae | reverse complement strand
CTGACTTCAACCAGATTGGACACTGCGGGAACCTTGGCATCGTCAGCAAGCTCGATAATGAACGAACCATACGCCGCAGAGAACAGATCATCGGTCGTAATGCCATCGGCCAGTGTGATGCCCAACTGGTTGCCCACGCACATCTTGAACAGGGCTTCGGCGGTGGCACCGTAACCCGGCGTGGACACGGCCAGTGCATCACGGAATTCGGTGAGTTCCTCGACCGCGCGGAACGCCTCAAGCAGACCGCGCTTATCGGGTGTCAAACCATCCGCCTCATAACGCGGCGCAATGCGAATCACACGATGGCCCGCACCCTTGAACTCAGGGGACGTGGCGCGCCTCATATCGCTCACGGCCACGGCGAAGGAAATCAAAGTGGGCGGCACGTCGAGCTGCTCGAACGTGCCGGACATGGAATCCTTGCCGCCAATGGCTGCTGCACCCAAATCGACTTGGGCCATCAGCGCACCCAGCACGGCGGCCACAGGTTTGCCCCAACGCTTTGGCTCGTCGCGCAACTTCTCGAAGTATTCTTGGAAGCTCAAGGTCGCCTGCTCATGCTCGAAGCCGGCGGCCACCAGTTTGGCAAGCGACTCGACCACCGACAGATACGCGCCGGTGAACTGGTTCTTCTCCATGATGTACGGGTTGAATCCCCAAGCCATCGCCGAAGCGGTGGTGGTCTCGCCGAACACGGGCAGCTTGGCAACCATGGCTTGAGTTGGGGTGAGCTGCGTGCGCCCACCGAACGGCATCAGCACCGTGCCCGCTCCGATAGTGGAATCGAAACGTTCTGAAAGTCCCTTGTTCGAGGCCACATTCAGGTCAGTGAGCATGGCATGCATGCGCTCGCCCAACGTGCCTTTGGGCCATGGGGTGACATAGGTCTGCTGCGCGAGAACATGCGCCCGCTGGTGTTTCGGCGCACCGTTGGAGGCCAGAAACTTGCGGGACAGGTCAACGATGGTGTCTGAATTCCACACCATCGTCATGCGCGGCTCCTCGGTGACGGTGGCGATGACGTTCGCCTCAAGGTTCTCCTCACGCGCGTAGCTGAGGAACTCGTCCACGTCCTCGGCGGCCACGTCCACGGCCATGCGCTCTTGGGATTCGGAAATCGCCAACTCGGTGCCGTCAAGTCCCTCGTATTTCTTGGACACTTCATTGAGATCGACGTGCAACCCGTCGGCCAGCTCGCCCACGGCCACAGACACGCCGCCCGCGCCGAAATCGTTGCAGCGCTTGATCAGCCGACAGGCGTCACCGCGGCGGAACAGGCGCTGCAACTTGCGCTCGACAGGGGCGTTGCCTTTCTGTACTTCGGCCCCATCGAGTTCGAGCGATTCGACGTTGTGTGCCTTGGAAGAGCCCGTCGCGCCGCCAATGCCGTCACGCCCGGTGCGTCCGCCGAGCAGGATGATCCTATCTCCCGGAGCCGGCGTTTCGCGGCGCACATGGTCGGCAGGGGTGGCCGCCACCACCGCGCCCACCTCCATGCGCTTGGCCACATAGCCCGGATGGTAGATTTCGTTCACCTGGCCGGTCGCCAATCCGATCTGATTGCCATACGAGGAATAACCGGCCGCGGCCGTGGTGACCAATTTGCGCTGGGGGAGTTTGCCCTTGAGCGTGTCGGCGACGGGCACCGTCGGGTCGCCCGCGCCGGTGACGCGCATCGCCTGATACACATAGGAGCGGCCGGACAGCGGGTCGCGGATGCAGCCGCCGATGCAGGTGGCCGCGCCGCCGAACGGCTCGATTTCGGTGGGATGGTTGTGTGTCTCGTTTTTGAACAGGAACAGCCAGTCCTGCATTTCGCCGTCCACATCCACCTTCACCTTGACAGTGCAGGCGTTGATCTCCTCGCTTTCGTCGAGGTTTGTCAACACGTCGTTCTTCTTGAGCCATTTCGCGCCGATGGTGCCCATATCCATCAGACATACCGGCTTGCCGTCACGTCCCAGCTCGTGGCGCATCTGCATGTACCTATCAAACGCGGCCTGTACCGTCGCGTCGTCGATTTGCACGTCGTCAAGCTCGGTGCCGAACGTGGTGTGGCGGCAGTGGTCGGACCAGTAGGTGTCGATCACCTTGATTTCGGTGATCGTCGGGTCGCGCTGTTCTTCGGTGAAATAGTCGCGGCAGAATTGCAGATCCGCCAAGTCCATCGCCAGCCCGCGCGTGGCGATGAAGTGTTGAAGCGCTGCGTCGTCCATCGAACAAAAGCCTTCGATGACCTCGACTTTGCCGGGCGTCACAATCTCGCTCTTCAGTGTTTCCTTGAGGTTCAGCGAGGCCTCGCGCGCCTCCACAGGGTTGATGACGTAATGCTTGACGGCCGCAACATCGGCTTCGCTTAAGACACCCTCAAGCACGTAGAGTTTTGCGGAACGCACGGTGGGCCGCTCGCCTTGGGAGATAAGCTGGATGCACTCGCTGGCCGAATCGGCGCGCTGATCGAACTGGCCGGGCAGGAACTCCACCGCGAACACAGTCGCTTGGCTGAAATCAGGCAAATCGGTGGTCACATTGTCTACCGGTGGCTCGCTGAACACGGTCTCGGTGGCCTGTGCGAACAGTTCAGCGCTGATGCCCTCCACATCATAGCGGTTGATGATGCGCACGCCTGTTAGAGCTTTGATGCCCAGAATCGTCTTCAGTTCGTCTGCCAGCTGGCGCGCTTCGACATCAAAACCGGCTTTTTTCTCCACATACACGCGATAGACCATGTCTGGCTCCTTCGTGTCACTTAAGTCACGTGACTGTAAGGTGATTGGCGAATGGTGAAAACGTTATTTGACACAAACGCCTTCGGCCTCGGCAAGCGCGGCGAGACGGCGTTCGATTTCTTCATAGGCTGGGATGATGTCACCCAGATTGCGGCGGAACAGATCCTTGTCGAGATGTTCGACTTGGTTGGACTTGCCGCGCAGGTCCCACAGGCGGCAGGAATCAGGGGTGATCTCATCGGCCAACAGCAACGTGCCGTCGCTGGTTCGACCCATCTCGATCTTGAAATCGACGAGCCTGACATCGATTTTGGAGAAGATGTCAACCAACGCCTCGTTGATGCGGCGTGCGAGCGGGGCGATCTCGGCCAGATCCTCTCGGGTGCACACGTCGAGCACCACCAGATCGTCGTCATTGACGAACGGATCGTGCAAATCGTCGTTCTTTAGGAAATATTCGAGCACCGGCTCCTTGAATTCGATACCCTCTTCGACGCCGAGGCGCGAGCAGAAATGGCCGGCCGCCGTGTTGCGTAACACGATTTCCAATGGGAACATGGTCATATTGCGTACCAGCTGCGCCGTGTCGTCCACACGCTTGATAAGGTGGCTGTCGATACCGCGGGCCTTGAGCAGGGAGAAGATCAGAGTGGTGATGAGGTTGTTCAGACGACCTTTGCCTTCAAAATCCTCTTTCTTCTCACCGTCGCCGGCGGTGGCGGAGTTCTTGTATTCGACCCAGAGCACTTCGGGGTCGTCAGTTGCGAACAGTTGCTTGGCCTTGCCCTCGTAGAGCTTTTCCAACTTCTGCATTACTTGCCTTTCCCTATGAATCAAAAGGAGGTAGGTAGTTTAAGTGAACTTGCCGCTTACAACATAACAACCGCGCGCTACATCGAATCGACAATATTGATATTGAGTGTTGCGGCAATGCTGGCGGCTTTGGCGCGGGCTTCGGGCTCGTCGGTGCCGATGGCGAGGGCCACGGCCATGCGGCGGTGGCCATGCACTTCGGGTTTGGCGAAGATGCGCAGGTCGGCGCCCGGTTCGGCCAGGGCCGCGGCGGCATTGGAGAATACGGCTTCGCCCTCGCCCTCGACCACGATGGCGTGACTGGCGGCGGCCGAGCCTTCTGGGATGCACAGCGCCACATGTTCCTTGGTGACGGGCAGTCCCGCAATGGCGCGGGCGTGCAGCGCGAACTCGCTCAAATGCTGTGAAATCATCGTCACCATGCCGGTGTCGTGCGGGCGTGGGGAGACCTCATTGAACAGCATCGAACCATCGGTGAGCACGAAGAGCTCCACACCGAACACGCCCCAGCCGGTTTCGCCGGATTGACGGGCAAGATCGACCAGTCCTTGAACCGCGGCTGTGGCAATGCGTCGCGCCTCGGCGTTTTCAAAGTCGTTGCTGCCTTGTGGTTGGTTGGACTGCCAGCTTTCGCGGTAATCGCCCGATTCCTGCCGCTGGTCGATGGGCGCACAGGTGACGATGCCGGCCGCCGAACTCACTGTCAGCACCGTCAGTTCATGGTCGAGCGGAGCCAACGCCTCGACGATCACGCGCGACACGTCACCTTCGCCAGCTGCGCGGCGACCCTCCTGCGCTTCACGCCAAGCCGCTTCGATGGCTTGTGGGGAGCGCACCACCGATTGGCCGTGGCCGGACGAACTCATCACCGGCTTGACCACGCACGGATAGCCCACCTCGTTCGCCCTCACGCGCAACTGATCGAGTGAACCAGCGAAACGATACGGCGTGGTCGGCAAGCCCAGTTCCTCATGCGCTAGCACACGCAGACGCTCCCGATCCATGCAGATGCGTGCTATTTGAGCACTCGGCACCACCTGCGTTCCCCTACAGGCGGCCTGAGACAACACCTCGGTGGCGATGGCCTCCACTTCCGGCACGATGATATCGGGCTCGACTTCGGCAAGTAGTGTCTTGAGCTCGTCCGGGTCCGCCATGTCCAATACGCGCGCCTCATGTGCGACCTGCTGTGCCGGTGCGCCCGCGTAGGAATCGGCGGCGCACACCCATACCCCCAACCGCATGAGTTCGATGGTGACTTCCTTGCCTAGTTCGCCCGCGCCGAGAAGCAGCACGCGGGTGGCGCGTTCGCCCAATGGCGTGCCGAGCGGACGGTTATATATGGATGATTCGCAAGGATTGGTATCGCTCATATGCCATATTGTGGCACTGGCTCCCGATGAAAGTCGCAACTAGATGAGGGCTTTTAGAATGCGGTTGAAGCTCACGGGCTTGGGGGTGCCGAGTTCCTGTGCCCACAGGCTGACGTAGAACTCCTCCAGCATCCAACGTGCTTCGGTGGCCTTGCCCATCAGTTCCTCGTGGCGCGGCCCGGCCGGTTCGGCCTTGGCGGCTGCCATTGCCTTGTCTACGAGCTGCTTGGCTTCGTCGGCCTGCCACGCCCAGCGCACGTCACGATCCTTGTCGTTTTTTGCCTTGCTCAAGCGCATGAGATCCGCATGCAAATAGCGCTCGATGGACTTCAATGCGTTCGGGTCGGCGGCGCCGATGAATCCGGGAAACACGAGCGTGGCGATGTGTTCACGAATTGACTGCAATACCGACAGCATGGGCAGGTCGGCCTTGCCGCTCACCGCCCTGTCGACTTCGGCATAACGCTTGAGCAACGCAATCACATCTTTAGATACCTGATACACCGTGTCCTCGTAGATCTCGCGCACATCAAGCACTGCGTTCGCCAGCGCCTCGTCGTCGGGCAGTTGGGCCACGTCCGGCAGCAGCCGTTTGACGGCGGCCAATTGCAGGTCTTCGACCAGCTCCTTGGTGGATCGGTATGGTGTCGAAGCTAACATCAGCGCCTCGCCGCCAAGCCAGCGTGAGGAAATGCGTTCGCTTGGAAGTCGCAACTGGTCAAGCGCACCGCGCCACAGCATCGACGCGCGCGATTCGCATGTAGCACCCGAACGGTGCAGCAGATTCGCCTGTTGGACGATATTGCCCTGATTTGCCGCGCGGTCGGCCTGCTGCTTGACCATTCGTCGTGCCGATGCCTCGGCCTGTGCTGCGAACTGGCGTTGTAAAGCCTTCAGATCCTTCGACTTGCCGAGCAGTTTCACCGCGTTTCTGCCGCGTCGCCGCCCATGCATGCCGCCTGAAACCGGCTGTTCCACGGCGAAAGTCATCCGCAGATATGGCGACAGTCGTTCACTGAGTTCCTCGCCCAGCACTTCCGGATGAATCTGCGCGCCGACGGTCTCAATCGCCGCTTGGGTGAAGGCATGCGCCAGATCGGGGTAGTCGAGCTCGGCTTGAGTGCCCGGCAACTGCGCATAATGTCCGTCGACCCACGCGCGGATGGCGCGCGCCGCGTCGGGGGCGGGCACGAACTGCACGCGCAGTTGCTTGGGCAGTGCCTTGATCATGGCTAGAATCAGCTCGTCCAGCAGTCCCGGCACGTTCCATGTGAACTGTTCGGGCGTGATGCGCGAGAGCACCTTGAGCGGCACATGCGCCGTCACGCCGTCATCGGGGCTTTGAGGGTCATAGATATACGACAACCTCAAATCGATGGGCTGGCCGTCGGTGCCGATGGTACGCCAACGGTCGGGATAGTCATCAAGGCTTACCGTTTCGGCTGTTTTCAGTCGCTCCACCTGCTTAGGGTCGAAATCGAGCAGATGCGGCTTCTCGTCATGTGCGCTCTTCCACCATTTCGCCAGTTCGGCCAGCGAGGTGACATGGGCGGGAATTGCCGAATTATAGAAATCGAACAGATCTTCGTCGCTGATACTCTGGCCTAGCTGCCTCGTGCGGTTCACGTCGTGTGCCGCATCCTCAAGCACGGCAAGGTTCTTCGCAACGAAGTCATCATAGCTGAACCGCTGCTGGATGTCGCCTTCGATCAGCCCTTGACGAATCAGGAAATCGCGCGCCTCGCCTGGGTTGATGCGACCCCACAATATAGTGCGATCCGCCACAATCGGCAAGCCATACAGCAGCACTTTCGCACTGGCCACGGCGGCCCCGCGCGAAGCCGACCAGTGCGGCTCGGCATAGGTGGTGCGGGTGAGCGAGCCGGCCAGTGGTTCCGCCCAAGCCGGGTCGATGGCCGCGCAATACCGTGCCCACAGGCGCGATGTCTCCACCAATTCGGTGCTCATCACCCAGCTCGGTGTGGACTTGGCTACTGTGGAGGCGGGGAATAGTGCAAAACGCGTGCTGCGTGCTCCCTGATAATCATTTTTCGCCATTTTTTGCGCGCGTTTGATCGCCTTGGCTTTCGCGGCTCCCCTCAACCCCGCGAAGTCACTGGCCTTGGGTTCGCGCACCACCTGCATGCCCATCATCGACAGTAATCCGGCGAGCATTGACTTGTGGATGCCTTCCGTGTCCCACGAACAGCACAGGCTGTGCGCCGCCTGCTGGTTCAGCGGCAGTTGGCGAATCTCTAGTCCGGCACGCGAAGCGGGCAGGGGATCGCCCACCTTGAACTTCAGCTCCTTGCACGTCTGGCGCAACTGCGCGACCAGATCCTTCCACTGGCGCATGCGAAGCCAACTGAAATACTCGGTTTTGCAGATACGGCGCAACGCATTGTTGCTTGGCTCACCGTCAGCTTGAAACATGCGATCCCAGATATTTAGAGCCGTTAGGAAATCGCTGGTCACATCGGCGTAGCGATGATGAATGCGGTCGGCCTCCTCGCGCTTGTCGTCTGGGCGTTCGCGTGGATCCGGCAAACTCAGGAATGCCACCACCACAAGCACGGCGGCCAACGTGTTCGGGCAAGTGGAACGCGCGGCCTCGATCACCATGCGCCCCAAACGCACGTCAATGGGAATACGTGCTAATTGGCGGCCAGTATGCGTCAACCTCGTCTCGCCGGATTTACGCGAAACGGCTTTGAGTTCAATCAGTTCGTTGAAACCGTCGGACACTGCTTTCATGTCGGGTGGGTCGATGAAGCCGAAATTCGTCACATCTTCGGCGGTGCGCGCCACGCCTACGCTGAGCATGTGCAATATCACTGCACCCAACGAGGTGCGCAGGATTTCCGGCTCGGTGAAATGCGGACGTGTCTCATAATCCTCACGAGAATACAGACGAATCGCAATGCCGTCCGCCACACGCCCGCATCGGCCGGAACGCTGGTCGGCGCTCGCCTGGCTGATCGGCTCGATGGGCAGGCGTTGCACCTTCGCCGTCTTGGAATAGCGCGAGATGCGCGCGGTTCCGGGGTCGACCACATAGCGGATGCCTGGCACCGTCAGCGAAGTCTCGGCCACATTCGTGGCAATCACGATGCGCTGGTGTGTGTGCGATTCAAACACCTTATGCTGCTCGGCGGCGGACAGCCTGGCGAACAGCGGCATGATCTCGATGGCATCGGCCCGGTGCATATCCGAGGCTCTAGGGCCGAAAGTCGCGCGCAGCGCCGTTTCAAACTCATGGATGTCGCGCTCGCCGGAAGCGAAGACGAGAATGTCGCGCTCGCTCCGCTCGTGAGCCGAATGGATGATCAGCTCGGCGCAGGCACGTGCCACCGCAGTGGGCATATCGATGCTGCTGTCGTTATCGCCGTATTCATCGCTGCTAGGGTCAACACCGCGCGCAAAACTAGGGACGTCATGCATCAACGCGGGCGCTGCCCCCAGCGGCTCGTACACCACCTGCACCGGATAGGTGCGCCCCGACACCTCGATTACTGGCACCTTTGCGTGCAGTGCCTGTTCAAAGTGTTCGCTAAACTTCATCGAATCGATGGTGGCTGAGGTAATGATGAGCTTTAAGTCATGCCGTTGAGCAAGCAGTGTCGTCAGGTATCCGAGCAAAAAGTCAATGTTAAGACTGCGCTCGTGCGCCTCGTCGATGATGATGGTGTCATATGCGCTTAAGTGCGGATCGCGCTGTATCTGCGCGAGCAGAATGCCGTCGGTGACGACCCTTAAGCGCGTGGATGGTGACGTGTCATCCGTGAACCGCACCTGATAGCCGATTTCCTCTCCCAAACGCACGCCCATTTCACAGGCGATACGTTCGGCCACCGTGCGTGCAGCGATACGTCGCGGTTGTGTGTGCACGATTTGGCGGCCGTGCGAACCGCGTCCAAGCTCAAGCAGGATTTTAGGCAGCTGCGTGGTCTTGCCTGAGCCGGTTTGCCCGGAAATAATTACTACCTGGCTGGAACGCACGGCTTCGGCTATGGCCTCGCGACTTGCCGACACCGGCAGTTCAGGTGAATAGTCGAATTTCATGGGCTTGCCTATTTCGTATGCTGTTCGCGCAAAACCTTAATAATACGAAACCCTTTGGAACTGGACATCTTGCTTACATTGAACCCTGCTCCCAGTGCTTCGGTCAGCCATCCTGTCAGCGAATCTGCTCCAAGATTTTTCTGAACCACCAAATATGCTGCACCGCCAAGAGCTAAGCGCGGCAACCATGCCATCAATAGCGTGTGCAGCGCTTCCTTGCCGATGCGAATCGGTGGGTTCGACCAGATGAGATCGAAGGCGAGATCGTCCGGCATCTCCTGACCAACCGCCACGCGCCCATCGGCATTGGTGCGTGCGGTGCGCACATTGGTGCAACCGTTGCGCTCGGCGTTGAGGGCGGTCAGCTCCAACGCACGCTCGTTGACATCAACCGCCCACACCTCGGATGCAGGGGCAGCGAATGCCAGCGACAGTGCAATCGGCCCCCAACCGCACCCCAAGTCAAGGAATGCGCCGCTTTCAGGGGGAGCAGGAGCGTGCTTCAGCAGCACGGAAGTGCCCAAATCGAGGCGCGATGCACTGAATATGCCATTGGATGTTTCTACTTCGGCTCCATGCCCTCGCAGTGTCACATGCAGGGTGCGGCGCACGTCTTGAGAAGCAGGTTTAGCTGAAAAATACTGTTCTGTCATGACTGGCTCATCACTCTTTCCTGCGCTATATGGTTCTTGCGTCAGCATGGTTCTTGTGGCAGCTCCCGACAGCTTTTGGCGTCTTGCGTCTGGCAGAAGCCTGTATGTCACCTCACATGATGATAATAAAGAGGCGAACGTACCAACCAGCTATCTAACTAGTCAACTAATCGGCAAGAGGTGCCATTGAGTCGTAACCTGAATCATAATCTGAGCGATGATTTGAGTAATAATTTGAGCGATAGTGTAAGTAACGGCGTAAGTGATAGCGTAAGTCGCGGCAGCGAAACTGCATTCCTTCGACAGGGTGGCAGCCAGCCGGACGTTTTGGCCGAATCCTCCGAAGTGCTGCTGAGTGACGGTGCCTACGGCGTTCATTTTGATACATCCGGTGACGAGGAATGGGCCCAACGTGAATCGCGCAACCAGCTCAAGCATGTCGCTGGTTTGGGTGAGTTGCAGGATGTCACTGAGGTTGAATATCGCAAGGTGCGCCTTGAACGCGTGGTGCTGGTGGGAGTGTGGTCAAGTGCTGTCACCACCCAAGCCAAGGCGGAGGAGTCGTTACGTGAGCTTGCCGCGCTCGCTGAAACTGCCGGTGCTCAAGTGTGCGACGGGCTGTTGCAACATCGTTTGAAGCCTGATGCCGCCACCTATGTCGGTTCCGGCAAAGCTCGTGAAATCGCAGATATTGTGGCGTGTGAAGAGGCCGATACCATCGTGGTGGACGACGATTTGCCGCCCAGTCAGCGTCGCGGGCTGGAAGATGCTGCCAAAGTGAAAGTAGTGGACCGCACTGCTGTGATTCTCGATATTTTCGCCCAGCATGCCACTTCGCGCGAAGGCAAGGCTCAGGTGGAACTCGCGCAATTGGAATACATGTTGCCCCGCTTGCGCGGCTGGGGCGGGTCTCTGTCGCGTCAGGCTGGCGGCCAAGCCGCTGGCGTCAACGGCGGTATTGGGTCGAGAGGTCCCGGTGAAACGCAAATAGAACTCGACCGTCGTGTGATTCGCACACGCATTGCCCGCCTGAAAAAGCAGATTCGCCAGATGGCCCCCGCCCGCGAAGTCAAGCGCGGTTCGCGTCGGCGCTACGGATTGCCCACCATCGCTGTAGTGGGATATACCAACGCGGGCAAGTCATCGCTTACTAACAGGCTTACCGGCTCGAGTGAACTGGTAGAGAACGCGCTATTCGCCACGCTTGACACCGCCGTGCGCCGCACGCGCTCAAAAGACGGACGTCTGTATGCCTATGTAGATACCGTCGGTTTCGTGCGCCGTTTGCCCACGCAGCTTGTCGAGGCGTTCAAATCCACATTGGAAGAGGTTGGTCAGGCTGATGTAATCCTGCATGTGGTTGACGGCTCGCACCCCGATCCGTTCTCCCAGATCGAGGCGGTGAACGAAGTGCTAGCCGACATTGACGGGGCGGCTTCGATTCCGCGAATTCTTGCATTTAACAAGTCTGATTGTTGCAATGAGGCCACATTGACTCGTCTTGCAGCCCTTGAGCCTGATGCTCACATCGTTTCTGCTTATTCAGGGCAAGGGGTGGATGGGCTGCGCGCGGCAGTGGAAGCGCTGTTGCCTAGACCTTGCGTGCATGTTCAGGCGCTGTTGCCATACACTGCAGGTTCGCTGCTGTCGCACATCCGCGAATATGGGCATGTGGTTGACATACAGTGGCTAGATAGTGGAGTTCAAGTCGAGGCAGACGTGGATGAGCGTCTTGCTGCGCAAGTGGTTGACGCTGCCATCGAATAGCTGTTTTATATTTCGCTGCATCTTCTCGTGTGTTCTAATTGGCTAAAATTGGCCAGATATGGCCGTTTATGGCTGCTATATTTGCGCGCAGAGTATAGGGAAGTTTGCTCTGGTGGTGCGCATGAGATGCAAGTTTGGAAGTCAGAGTGTGTGAGTACAGTGAAGATGAGATTGATTAGTGATGCTCTGTTTTATGTAAGCATCCACTCTAAGAGAGGTTTGTCAGATATGGCAGAAACAATCGCAAAGCCCACGAAGCTTGCTGTTATTGGTGCCGGTGCCGTTGGTTCAACCCTTGCTTTCGCAGCTGCCCAGCGTGGCGTCGCTCGCGAAATCGTGTTGGAAGACATTGCCAAAGAGCGTGTTGAAGCTGAAGTGCTTGACATGCAGCATGGCTCAAGTTTTTATCCGACCGTGACTATCGATGGTTCTGACGATCCTGAAATCTGCCGTGATGCTGACATTGTTGTTATTACAGCAGGCCCGCGTCAAAAGCCGGGGCAGACCCGCCTTGAACTCGTTGGCTCCACCATCAAGATTCTTCAGTCAATTATTCCTGGTTTGGTCAAGGTTGCTCCCAACGCCATTTTCATGCTTATTACCAATCCGGTCGATATTGCCACTCATGTTGCACAGCGTATTTCCGGTTTGCCAGAGCATCAGGTCTTCGGCTCTGGCACCAACCTTGATTCGGCTCGTCTACGCTTCCTTATCGCACAGCAGACTGGTGTGAATGTTAAGAATGTGCATGCGTATATCGCAGGTGAACATGGTGATTCTGAGGTGCCGCTGTGGGCTTCCGCCACCATTGGTGGTGTGCCCATGTGTGACTGGACGCCGCTGCCTGGCCGTGAGCCGCTGGATGCTGATGTGCGTGAGCGGATTCATCAGGATGTGAAGAATGCTGCATACAAGATTATTAATGGCAAGGGTGCAACCAACTATGCCATCGGTATGTCTGGCGTTGATATTATTGAAGCTATTCTCAAGGATTCTAACCGCATCCTGCCCGTTAGCTCTATGCTTAAGGACTTCCACGGTATTTCTGATGTGTGCATGTCAGTGCCAACTCTTATCAATCGCCAAGGTGTTAACACCGCTATCAACACACCGGTGTCTGATCGTGAGCTTGCAGCGTTGAAGCGTTCTGCGGAGACATTGCGCGAAACCGCTGCTCAGTTCGGCTTCTGATGTGAACCTTTGAATGAGCGGGGCTGGTAAAGCCCCGTTTTTTCATTGTTGTTTTCGAATGTGGCCGGGTCTGCGTTTTGCATGCCATCTATGAGCTGATGTGGCAAAAGCCTAACGTACTGGTCGCGGGTGTTGTTCTTCTGCTGTAAAGCTACAGCTTGCGCAGGACGGTGACGACTTTGCCCATGATGGTGGCATAAGTGCCGTCGATGGGGGAGTAGGCGGGATTGTGCGGCATGAGCCACACGTGCTCGTTTTCTTTGCGGAAGGTCTTGACCGTGGCTTCGTCGTCAAGCAGTGCTGCCACAATGTCGCCGTTGACGGCAGTGTGCTGCTCGCGCACCACCACGAAATCGCCGTCGCAAATTGCGGCGTCAATCATTGAATCGCCATGCACCTCAAGCATGAACAGATTGCCGCCAGTTCCCGTAAGACGCTCTGGTAGACGCATAACATCGTCCACATGCTGTTCGGCGGTGATGGGGGTTCCTGCGGCAATGCGCCCAACTAGGGGGACGTCGCGCGATTGGGCGACCGATTCGCTTTCCTCGGATTGTGGAAGCGGAATGATGCGTGTGTTGACTTTCCCTTGAGTGTGCGCTGTGGCTTCCTCTTCCTTGCTTGCCGAGAACGGGTCATTGAGAATCTCCACAGCTCGCCCCTTGTTGGCATTAAGGCGAATGAAACCCTTCTCGGCGAGCATTTGCAGCTGATGCTTCACTGATGACGGGCTTTTCAAGCCTGCTGCTTCCCCGATTTCGCGGAATGAGGGGACGAACCCGCGCTCGTTCTGGTATGTGGTGATTGCCTCAAGCACCTGACGCTGGCGTTCGGTAAGTTCCTCGAGTGCTGCGGTGTTCTTTGGTTCGAAGGGGGCGGTGCTCATAAGCATTCCTTTCGTCGTCTTGTTGCATCATAACGTGAATCTCATGCGAAATCAAACATTTGTTCGACATGGCGAGTTGCATTGTTCGAACATCTGTGCAACAATCAGAACAAATGTTCGATAGAACAGACGTTCGAAAAGGATGGTAATGATGAAGAATGCAGGTGCTAGCAGTAATGTGAAGCGCACGTCTAATCTGTCGCGTGTGATGGTCGTGGTGCTCGCTTCAGTTGCCGCATGGGCAGGCTTATCACTGTTTGCTCCGTCTCGTGCAGATTCGGCGACTCTGCCGGGCGAGGTGATGAGTTATACGGTCAAACCGGGCGATACGCTGTGGTCATACGCGGAATCCATCACGCCACGAGGTGGCGACGTGTCGCAAATGGTTGATGTGCTAATAAATCTAAACGATCTTGATTCGTCGGCATTGACGGCCGGTCAACGCATCATCGTGCCTGCCCAATAGCGAGAAACAATGCTGTGGTGCAAAATCCAGCCATTGCAGGTATGGTTAAGGGCATGTATTGTCCGTATTGCCGTTATGCCGATACCAAGGTCATCGAAACTCGTGTGAGTGAAGACGGGTATTCTATTCGCCGTCGTCGCTTGTGTTTGCATTGCAATCAGCGGTTCACCACGTTGGAGACCACCACATTGCTAGTGGAGAAGCGATCTGGCAGTTTGGAGCCGTTCAACCGAGATAAGGTGATTTCTGGTGTGCGCAAAGCATGTCAGGGCCGGCCTGTCGATGAAGACGATCTCAAACTGCTTGGGCAGCGTGTTGAAGAGAGGCTGCGTTCCACTGGTCAAGCGCAGGTCACGTCCGACGAAGTGGGCAAGGCTATCCTAGAGCCGCTGCGCGATTTGGATGAAGTGGCATACTTGCGTTTCGCAAGTGTGTATCAAGGGTTTGAAAACTTGGATGATTTCCAGTGTGCAATCAATGAATTGCGCAAGCAATAATAGTGTGCGCCTCCCTCTCGGCTTCGCACATCTAAGGTAGGTAATATGAGCGACGAGAAGGCATGCGGATCATTAGGGCGTCTGGCTCCTGATTGGTGGGGTGATGTCGTTGAGCGCAATCTCACGGCGGACGACATTTACGAACGTTTCTTCGATTGGGTAATAAGCGTCAAAGGCATTGAACCTTGGCCGCATCAGGAAGAAGCCGTCATGGACATTTTCGCCGGCGACCATGTCATTCTGAACACCCCCACTGGCTCAGGCAAGTCCTTGGTGGCTCTGGGGATGCATTTTGCTGCGTTGTGTACGGGCAGGCGCTCGTATTACACCGCGCCAATCAAAGCGCTCGTTAGTGAGAAGTTCTTCGACTTGATTGAAGTGTTCGGCAGGGACAATGTGGGCATGATCACCGGCGACAGTCGCATTAACGCCGATGCTCCCATCATCTGCTGCACCGCCGAAATCCTCGCCAACCAAGCCTTGCGCGAAGGGGCTCATGCGGATGTAGGCATGGTTGCAATGGACGAGTTCCATTATTACGGCGATGTGGCACGCGGGTGGGCTTGGCAAGTGCCACTGCTCACCCTGCCGCAAACGCAGTTCCTGTTGATGAGTGCCACCCTCGGCAACGTGGATGCCATAGCTGATAAGCTCTCCGACTTAAGCCGCATTACCGATGTGGATATCATTGCCAATGCTCCAAGGCCTGTGCCGTTGAGCTATGAATACACGCTCGATCCATTGGAAAGAACCGTCGAGCTGGCGTTTCGTGACGGTTCCACTCCCATTTACGTCGTCCATTTCTCGCAGGACGCCGCACTGGAGAGCGCGCAAGGGCTGTCTTCTGCGGGCGTGTCAAACAAAGAGCAGCGCGCGGCCATCATCGAAGCCATCAAAGGCGTCAAGTTCACCACGGCATTCGGCAAGATTCTGCAACGTTTGTTGCGAACTGGCGTTGGTGTTCATCATGCCGGCATGTTGCCTCGGTATCGCCGCCTAGTCGAACAGCTTGCACAGCAGGGGTTGCTGTCGGTGATTTGCGGCACTGACACACTTGGTGTCGGTATCAATGTGCCAATCCATTGTGTGGTATTGACAGCTCTGACGAAGTTTGATGGCAATAAGATGCGTCGGCTCAAAGCCCGCGAGTTCCACCAGATCGCTGGGCGCGCCGGACGCATGGGATTTGACACTGAAGGGCTGGTAATAGCTCAAGCCCCTGAGTTTGAAATCGAGAACCAGAAGGTCATCGCCAAAGCTGGGGGAGATGCGAAAAAACTTAAGAAAGTCAAACGCAAGAAGCCCCCAGAAGGTTTCGTTGCATGGAATCAGAGCACGTTCGACAAGTTAATTGATGCCGAACCCGAAACGTTGACGCCACATCTGATTGTCACGCATTCCATGGTGCTCAACGAAGTGCAACAAGGTGGTGATGCTCGCGCCCGCATCGACAAACTCATCGACGATTCCGCGCAGACACTTGAGCAGAAGGAGTGTTTGCGCCAGCGTGCTGACGAAATATTCCAAACCCTGTTTGATACGCAGGTTATCGAAACGCAAACTGACATGGACGGCAATGCCCACTATCTGATGACCCTTGATATGCCCGATGATTTCGCGCTCGACCAACCGTTGTCTCCCTTCCTATTGGCTGCGCTGGAACTGCTTGATCCAGCGTCTGACACCTACGCACTCGACGTGATTTCGATGGTGGAGGCCACGCTTGAAGACCCACGCCAGGTGCTGCGCGCCCAAGAACGCGCGGCAAAAGACGAAGCCATGGCCAGTATGAAAGCGGACGGGCTTGACTACGACGAGCGTATGGATAAACTCGCCGAAATCACATATCCGAAGCCTTTACAAGGCATGCTTGATGCTGCTTTTGCTCGATATCGGCACGATGTGCCATGGGCAGACGATTATTGTCTCAGACCCAAATCCGTGGTGCGTGACATGGTTCAGAGTGCTTCCGACTTCACTGGCTACATCGCGCGATACAACATTGCTCGCTGCGAAGGCGCACTATTGCGCTATCTGTCCGACGCTTACCGCTCGCTGGCGCGTACGGTTCCTGTTGAAAAGCGTGATGAGCAACTTGAAGACATCATTGCCTGGCTGCGTGTGCTCGTGCGCTCGATTGATTCTAGCTTGGTTGACGAATGGGAGAACACGGGCGAGCAGGCGGATGCAGCACAAGCTGCGGCTTCGCTTGCAGCGCCGGGTGCTAAAGAGACAGTAGTCGAAGATCGCCGCGGTCTGACGGTGCTAGTGCGCAACGCCTTGTTTCGCCGCGTGCAACTCATGGATCTTGACAGGCCCGACGAACTGGGCGCGCTCGACAAAGAGTGGGGCTACGGCGTGCACGAGTGGGAAGATGTGCTCGACGATTATTACGATGAACACGAGTACGTTGGTATCGACGCTGAAGCGCGTTCGGCCAAGCTGTTCATGCTGGACGATTCGCACGAACAAGACGAGCACACGTGGAAAGTGCGTCAGATTATTGATGATTCCGACGGGGAGCACAATTGGGCCATCGAAGGCATTGTCGATTTGGATGCCACGCAGGACAGTGGTGAGGTTGTTTTTTATACGTATGAAGTAACTAAAGCGTAAATCGCATATGGGCCAGTTGCTCGCGTTTACAGGCTTACAGATTGCATACAAAAGATTAGGATTGTGGGATATGAGTGAGCAGGATTTATTCGGTGTAACGGACGTGCCTCAAGACATGACACGCCCGTTGGCCGTGCGCATGCGCCCAAGCGCCATCGACGAAGTGATTGGACAGTCGCATGTGCTGGGGGAGGGTTCGCCCCTGCGTCGCCTTGCTAGCCCTGCGTCCAAAGGATCGCTCACCGCGCCCAGCTCGATTATTCTGTTCGGACCTCCCGGCGTGGGCAAGACCACGCTCGCCACCATCGTCGCGCGCCAATCGGGGCGCGTGTTTGAGGAACTCTCCGCCGTCACATCAGGTGTCAAGGATGTGCGCGACGTGCTGGAGCGCGCGCACGAACGCCTCGTCGCCCAAGGCAAGGAGACGGTGTTGTTCATCGACGAGGTGCATCGCTTCTCCAAGTCCCAACAGGATGCGCTATTGCCCGCCGTTGAAAACCGTGATGTCACCTTCATCGGCGCCACCACCGAAAACCCGAGTTTTTCCGTCATCAAGCCGTTATTGTCTCGCTCCGTGGTGGTCAAACTCGAATCCCTCGAACCCGACCAGCTTAAGGAATTGGTCACCCGCGCACTCGAAAGTCCAAATGGTCTGAAAGGCGAGGTGAAGGCCAGCGACGAAGCCATTGACGAAATTGTGCGCATGGCCGGGGGGGATGCGCGCAAGAGCCTGACCATCCTAGAGGCGGCGGCGGGTGCTGTTA
>CAVFKU010000032.1:0-18263 GCA_963623245.1 Parabacteroides merdae | reverse complement strand
CGACGGTGATGGTGCCCGAAGCGGCATTGCCCAGGTTGTCTTTGACCGTATAGGTAATCGGATATACCCCCGGCTCGTCGGGAGCCTGATAGCGCACGGTGCTGCCGGAAACGAACGCCAGCCCCTTGAACGTGGCCTTATCGGTTTGCAGTTCGTTCTGCAGCGTGACGGTGGTGCCGTCCGAATAACTCACATGGTCGAGCACGTCCACCGACACAATGCCCCCGGTGCGCACCTGCGTGTTCACATTGCCGGCCTTCGGCACCGAGTTGGCGGTTGACAGCGCCGGCGGTTGCAGTGTGATGGTGCCGGTGGCGGCGCCGACCGCGTTCGTCACGGTATATGACACCTTGACCGGTTTGGTCGGTGTCTGCCGGGCCGTCAGATACACGCGCTTGTGGCCCACCAAACCGGTTTTGATGCCGCTGGACGCTTCGGCGCTCACGCTGGTGATGGAGAGCACTCCACCCATCGGATCGACGTCGTTGTTCAGCGGCTCGACGATGGCGGTGTTGTCGGAACCGAGCAACGCCACATCGTTCGAGGCGATTGGTTTGGCGGATTCCTTGGTCGAAGGTTGCACTTCCACACGCACCAGGCCGGTGGCCGGTATCGAGCCTTGGGTGATGGTGTAGGGCACATAATATGTGCCGGTCTGCGTGGCGGTGAACTGGATGGTCATGTCGGCGGCGTTCATCGTCGCGCGTGTGTTGCCGGGAGATTCGACCGACGAAAGTTGCGCTGGTTGCGCGCTGGTGCCATGCACATACTGCTTGAGTTCGATGGTCGTGTCGGTGTCGGGCAAGGTGGATTTGACCACTGGATCGATGTCGGCGGCCAGCGTGTTCGCCGGTTTGATCGAAAAATACACCATGCCGGTGCCGGTCGTCTCTCCGTCCGAGGCGGTCACTTCGACGCCGATGCGCCCGGAGGTCGCGGCGCCGGCATTGAACACCAGCTGTCCGTCGGCGCGCGTGGTGATTGTGACCTGATCGCTGTTGTTGGCTGTGGCCGAAACCAAGGTCAGTGGATCTCCGTCCGGATCGGTGAACGAACCGAGCGCGTTCATCGTGTATGTCGCTGACTGTTCGAGTGAAATTTCAGGCGGGACGTCGCTTTGTGCGGGCGCGCGATTGGCTTCGTTCGTCAGGCTCACATGCACGGTGGCCGTGGAACTTTGGCCATGCCCGTCCGAAATTTCATAGGAGAAACTGACCGATCCCGCTTGCGCGTTCGAAGCGTCGAACTGAAGGTAGCGCCCATCATATATAGGCCAAACGGACACGTTGCCGCCGGCTGGGGCGTTTGCGCGGGTGATGCTAAGCACCGAACAATCGGTCTGCTCGTCGTTGCGCAATACATCGAGAATCTGCCGACTGCCGACACGTGCGCCGAAATCATCGTCCTGCGCTTTGATCTGGCCGGACTGAGCGGAGCAGGTTTTGGCGAAATCGCGGCTGTTGTTGGCCGAATCGTCGTTGGACTGCTCCTGCTCGCGCTGTTCGGTTTGGATGGTGTTCCACTGTATTTTGATGACATTGGTCGAATCGTTGGGATTCCAGACATTGCCGTTGATCACGTCGTTCAACACCACTTGGCGGTGGTTGGTTCTAAACACCAGTTGGGAAGTGGCGTTCACTTCCTTGAGTGTTGTATATTCCGCCTTGGTGTCGCGCACGGAACATACGCGCACGTAATTGTTGGCTTTCTGGCTGAACGCCGCGTGTACGCACCCACCCGAGGACACCGGTTGCGCCGGCTCGCCCTTCCCGCCGGAAGTCAGTGTGAATGCCTTGGGCTTCGCCTCGTTCAGATTCACCGTGATCAGTCCGTTGGGGCTGGCGACGGCGACCCATCCGGACTGCTCGCCGTCCACCGCGGGGGATTGCAGCACCAGCTGCCCGTTGGCGTCAAGATCCACCTCGCCGCCCTTGAACACCAGCTGTTTGCCGGAAGCGATGACCGGTGTTCCGCTCACCACTGTGAACGAACCGGCATCGCGCCGCTTGCCTCTGGTGATCGATTCGGTTGCCGTCGCCTGTCCGTTGATTGGATTGACGAGTTTGAATACCATGCCGTCCGACGGACGATATCCCCACACCACGCCGTCACTGTCCACCACGGCCAAGCCGCCCGTGCCAAGCTTCATCTTCGGCCTCGCGCTCGCCGGGGAAATCGAAGCGGCGTCACTGGCCTTGCCTGCCCATACATTGCCGTTCCTGGTGTTGAGGAAAGCCGCCGTGCCGCCGCCAATCATCGTGACGGTGTCGCCGGTTTGTGTGCTGCCTTCCACGCTGATGGTGGAGGCTTTGATGGCGGAGGTTTTGCCTTTTTCGTCAAGCAGGGTGTCCGAATCGTGCTGGGTCACGTCGAACTTCTGGGCTGATGAGGAAACCGCGGCATCCGCTTGTTTGAGTTTGACGTTGAATCGTGCGGCCTTGCGGTTCTTCAATGATGTGACCCACACCGTGCCGTCATCCAGTTGCACATGCCGTTGGGTGATGGAACTGACGATGATGGCACCCGCGATGACGGCGATGATCAACAACAAGGTGACCACAGGTGCCACCCACTTGCGCTTGCCCACGGCCAGCAATCGCCCCACCAATGCCCCCGCCTGATGAGTGTGTGGTTGCGGCGATTGCGCCATGTTCCGCTCCTTCTCGTCTCTCAATATCCTAAAGACCGCCCCGTACTCCCATATGGTTGCGCATGTCGTCGCCGTTTTTCGTTCTCGGTCCTCGGTTCTCTCGGGTCATCTGTTTTGCGTTACTGCTCGGCCACGCATGCGGTGCTTGGCTCGGTTGATGTCTGGTGGTTCGCGCGCACAATCGATACTTGTATGCAGATCTGTCCGTTCGCCTTGTCGGCTTCAAGGGTGACCGTCGGATCTTTGACAAGCGAGGAGACGCCGACTTGCCCGTTGGCTTGCACGGGTTTCCATAGATAGGCATCGCCTTTCTGGGGATCGGGGTTCGTCCAGGTGAAGGTGACGGTGCCGTCATCGTTGCGCTTGCCTTGCACATTGGTCGCAGAGGGCACCACGACGCTGTTCCCGTCATCGGGGTTTATGCCCGGTTCGTTGCCGTTGCTCTTGTTGCCTGTTGCCGGTGTGATGATTTGTGCGCGTGTATCGGTGGAAGCCGAATCCATGTGTGGCGCGATGACGAATGCGAACAAACACGCGAGTATGGTCAGTGCGGCGGTGGTCGAGACCGTGATGGCAACGGGTTTTGTCCAATCCCGGCTTTTTGGCGTCTCGGCTATGGTCTTGTGCGAGGGGGTGGTTTGTTGCGCGGGGTAAGGCGGCACGCCTTCGGCCACGACCGGGGTCATATGCCCGAAGTGCTTCTGTTGGAGACGTTGCAGCTCGCGGGCGAAATCAAGCGAGGAATGGTAGCGGTCGTCCGGGCGTTTCTTCATGGATCGACGCAACGCTTTGTCGATATCCGTCGGCACATCATCCCTGTTGATGGGTGGCACGGGGCTGTCGATGATCAGCTGGCGCAGTTCGCTTGAGGTGTGTGGCCGATAGCCATATTCGAACGGTGACTTGCCTACCAGCGTGGCATACAGCGTGGCTCCCAGCGAATAGATGTCCGCCGCCTCGCGCCCCGTGCGGCCGCACAGAACCTCCGGGGATGCCCAGGGCAGCGAATAGCCGGTGAACGTCTTGTCGTAGATGGTGCTGGAAATGCCGAAGTCGGCCAAGGCGGGCAAGCCCTGTGCGGTGACGAGAACATTGCCGGTTTTGATGTCGTGGTGGATGATGCCCGCGCGGTGCGCGTCGACCAACGCGCCGCACAGCTTGACGCCCAAATCGAGCATCTGCCCGCAAGTGAGCGGTTCTGTCTGCGTGAGTTCCTTGTATGTGCCGCCGGGGGCGTATTCGAAGATGATGTACCCCAGTCCGTTCGAGGTGATGCCGGTGCCATAGACGGGCAGAATGTACGGATGGCTCGACAGTCGGGCCATCATCTCGGATTCCGTGTTGAACCGCGCCGCGATGGCCGGGTCGAGCGATTCGTTGCTCACTTTGATCGCCACCAGACGGCTCGGGTTGATTTGCCGATACAGGTACACGTTGGCCGTCGACCCCGATCCAAGTGCGCGGACGAACGTGAATCCGTCGATTCTCGGCGGCGTGGTTGATGCGGCCATTGTGCTTCCTTGTTCTCCTCTTACATGCTTGCGCCCCGTGCTTGTACCCCTCTTCGCTCCACTCTAGCCGGCGGCCTTCCCGACAAATACCTCGCCGCCCGCCAGCGGGACGAGGTGCTCACGCCGGTGCCGATCATGTGACGCAAGGCCCGCGCACGGGTGACGGCGTTGCGGGGGTCGGGCGCGCCGGATCCGCATCTCTGCAGTGGTGACTGCTTGGGGTGAGGAAGGGTGGCTGTAGTGTGGTACCTGTGCGCATTCTGACACATGGTTTGTGGCGGGTGCGCAAGAAGAACGGGTGATGTCGGGAACCTCCCGGCTGGAGAGAAGCATGAACGAACAATGCAAATGGGCAGGGAAGATTATGGAGGCGCGTGAACGAATGAATTCCCTCAAGGGGCAACATGGCAATATCCTGAATCCGCCGTCGGCGCCTCTGCAGGGGAGTGGCGCATGAAGGGGCTGATAGCCATCCATGACGCATCGGCGAACACGCGATGCACCGCATATCTGGATGCGTCGGATGAGACCCCGCTATCTGCCCTGTTGCCGTCGCTGGCGAATATTTCCGGTACGCAAACTCCTGCCAATGCGCTGTCTGTAGCCGTGGACGGGCAAATACTCATGCCTGATACCACTCTTAAGCAAGCGGGAATTCATGAGGGTTCATGGATATCACTGCTGGGACATGGGCAGATTCCGGCAAGTCCCCGTGCCGAAACCGAACGTAACGCGGATTTCGTTCAGTTGCGCATTATCAGCGGTGTGAATGCGGGGGCGATATACGATGTGTCGCAGGGCCTCATGAACATAGGAACGTTGCTCGACCGGGCTCATGATGCCTTGGCAAATGCCGATTTCATGTTGGATGTCGCCGCAGATGGCAAGGTGAAACTCATCCCGCAAGTGCAGGAAGGCGAACGTCTGAAGAGAAGACGACTATTCGGCCGTCGCGAGCGTCGTCTTTCATCCAATGTCTTCATTGATGGGAAGGAGATATTGAAGCCCGTTGACTTGCCGTTCGGCACGGAGGTTTCCCTGCCGGAATGCATCGTGGCCGTGACCAAGGGACGTGATTGCAAGGTGCCCGTCGATGTTGAATCCTCCGAAGGGCATTGGCTGTTTTCCAGACCTCCCAAAATCCGCGATGTGGTCGAACATCGCAAATTCCGTTTGCCCAGCGAACCTCAGAGACCTGAACGTGTGCCGATTCCTTTGCTATCGTGCATGTTGCCGCTGGCGATGAGCGTTGCCATGTGCGTGATTCTGAAGAATTACACGTATCTGATGTTCGGCCTGATGAGTCCGGTGATGATGATTTCGTCCCATATCTCAGGCAACCGTAATGGTAGGAAACGCTATAAGCGGCAGCTAAAGCGTTTCGAGGAGAGCAGCGCGGCCATCAAAGCCGAAGCGGAGAAAGCCGTGGACGCCGAAGTGACGCAGTCGCGCAGCGAATATCCGGATCCGACACAGGTGCTCGATATTTGTAGCCGACACACGTCTCGATTGTGGAATCGTCGCTCCACCGACGATTCATGGCTCCGATTGAGAGTAGGTACGGGAACCGTCGATTCGCATATCACGCTTGAAGATCCAGGCAAACTTGAGTTCGAACGTGTGTCCAAACGGAAACTCGGCAGATTCCCCGTCACCGTGTCCCTGCCTGATTCCGGCTGTGTGGGATGCACTGGAGATGTCAAGGTGCTTTATCCGGTGGTCGAATGGATGGTGTCTCAGATGTCGGCGCTGCATTCCACCCATGATCTGGCGATGTACCTGTTATCTCCACGTTCCAAGGAACATCGCAGCGTCATCGAAGGTATCGACTGGACGTTTGCACAGTGGCTTCCTCAATTCACGCCGCAGTTTGGACAGAACGCCGTACGTACCATCGCCGTTGCCGCAGAGGATCTTGCTTTGCGCATTTCCGAATTGGTCGTCATGCTCGACGAACGCAAGAATGAGAAGCGCAACCAGTCGATTAAGCGCTGGACGGGCCCTGCCATCGTGGTGATTATGGAAAACTCTCATGTGTTGCGCTCCATGCCTGGGGTGATTCGACTGCTTCAGGAAGGGCCTTCGGTTGGCATGTACATGCTGTGCATCGATGTCGACGAACGTATGTTGCCTGAGGAATGCCAAGCCGTAATCACCGCAATGCCCGATAAACTGCGTATAGAAAGCAACATCGCCGACGACGTGTTCGACATCATGCCCGATTTGGTCAGTCGAAATTGGCTGGAGGCCGTGGCCGGCGCTCTGGCTCCTATTGAGGATGGCAGCCCCTCAGAGGGGCAATCCGCCATCCCGAATCAGTCGCGTCTGCTTGATCTGCTTGAATTGACTCCCACGCCGGAGCAGATTGAGGCGCGCTGGGCGATGTACCCGCGTTCCACATTCTGCATGATCGGCGAATCCGTTGATGGTCCGTTCGGCTTGGATATTTCCAAAGATGGCCCTCACGGTCTGGTCGGTGGCACCACCGGTTCCGGCAAATCCGAACTGTTGCAATCCCTGGTTGCTTCGCTTGCTGTGGCGAACGCTCCGGAATCGTTGAACTTCGTGCTCGTTGATTACAAGGGCGGTGCCGCGTTCAAGGATTGCGTGCACTTGCCCCACACCGTGGGCATGGTCACCGACCTTGACAACCACCTTGTTTCGCGGGCGCTTGTCTCATTGGGGGCGGAACTGAACTACCGTGAGCATTTGCTCGCTCAAGCCGGAGCCAAGGATCTTGAAGACTATATTGATATGCGCGAGGCGAAGCCGCAGATCCCGGAGATTCCCCGTCTGCTTATCGTCATCGATGAGTTCGCTTCGCTGGCTCGGGAGCTGCCGGATTTTGTCACCGGCTTGGTGAACATCGCCCAGCGTGGCCGTTCGCTCGGCATCCATTTGTTGCTTGCCACGCAACGTCCAGGCGGTGTGGTTTCCCCTGAAATTCGCGCCAATACCAATTTGCGTATTGCCCTGCGGATGACCGACGCCTCAGAAAGCCAGGACGTCATTGACGCCAAGGACGCGGCTCTGATCGCCAAATCCACGCCGGGACGTGCCGTCGTGCGTCTTGGGTCAAGTTCTCTGGTGCCGTTCCAATCGGCGCGTGTGGGTGGTCGATACGTCGATCCGTCAAGGAAACAGCATGCTGGACAGGCCGAAGCGCCGTTCATTCGCGCTCTCGGCTTCGCCCAGCTCGGAGGTTCCGTTCCGCAGCGTCCGAAAAGCAAGAACGACAAAGGCGATGTGAATATCACCGATCTCAAAGTGCTGGTCGAGGCGATCAATGAAGTGGCGCGACGCAATCATATCCCCGAACAGCGTCAGCCTTGGTTGCCCGCTTTGCCTGAACAGCTGGGGTTGGACGGGCTGAAGAGCCGTGCGACCAGCTCGCTTGAGGGGATGGGTGCATCTTTCGGACAGCCGCGATCCTTAAAGATTCCATTTGCGCTTGGCGATTATCCGCAGATGCAGCAGCAACTTCCCGTCTCGCTTGATTTCGGCGCACTCGGCAATATGTACATTGTCGGCACTTCCAGATCGGGCAAGTCCACGGCATTGAAAACCATCGCGTACGCTGGGGCTGCAACATATTCGCCGCGACTTTTGCACATGTACTGCATCGACGGAGGCAATGGCGCCATTGCTCCGTTGGCCGCCTTGCCCAATGTCGGTGCGGTGGCACTGCGCTCCGAAACCCAAAAGATCGAACGGCTTATCGACAAGATTGCCGCGGAAATCAAACGCAGGGCCGGACTGCTGTCCGAACGGGGATACAGCGGCATCGACGAATACAATGCCAGCGAAATGTCACAAGGCAGCGATGGTTTGCCTCATATCCTCGTCCTGCTTGATTCGTGGGATGGGTTCTATACGGTGTTCCAAACCCACGATGGAGGATCGCTCATTGATCGTATTCAAGTATTGATGCGCGAAGGGCCTTCATCCGGGGTTCATTTCGTCATCACCGGGGATCACACGTTGCTCGCGGGACGTATGTCCATATTGGCTGACGGCAAGGTATTGCTGCGCTTGGTGGATACCACCGAATACTCAGCCGTAGGCATGAGTTCACGTGACGTGCCGGAGAATATTCCCGATGGTCGTGGATATCGCACGGAAGACGGGGCCGAAATCCAAATCGCTCAAATCCGCGAGGGCGTGGTCGGGCAGGAGGAATCGGAGCTCATCCGTGCGACAGGTGCGCGTCTGTGGGCTGAACGCGATCATGATCTGCCTCGCTCCGTGTTGCCGTTCAACGTTGAGCAATTGCCTGAATCCATTACGTTGGCTGAACTCTCGGCACGCATCGCCGGTCAGGGTGATCGGCATGTAGGTTCATTGGCCCACAGGCAAGGCGCTTCGGTCATTCCGCTCGGCATCGGCGGAGAGGAAAACACGCCGGTGCTATTAAACCCGGCAACCACCGCCATACTGCCGATATACGGCACGATACAAAGCGGCAAAACCACGGCGCTGGTCACCATCGTCAATGGGGCGCTCGCCGGCGGTTATCGGGTGGTGATTGCCGCGCCGAAGAACAACGCCCTACGGACATTCGCAGGTCATGAGGGTGTGGAAAGGGTCTTCACAACGTCCGCGGAGATGACGGAAGAAGCGTTGTCGGCATATATTGATGATCCGAAAATGCTGTATGTGTTCGACGATTGTCAGATGCTCAAGGAAATTCCGGCTTCGAACTGGATGCAGTCACAGATTGACATGCTCGAAAGCGGCAAGGCGAGCTTTGTGCTTGCCGGCGATCCGGGTGAATTCCCCACAGGATTCGGACATTGGGGCACGCGTATGAAGAACGTCAGACAAGGTATTCTGCTCAAGCCGGATGAACCAGTGTATGCCGGTCTTATCAATATTCGGCTTAAGCGTTCGCAGATATCGACTGATATGCCGTCTGGTCGCGGGTTCGTTCATCTTGATTCCCTCTCCGGTGTCGTTCAAACGGCGTTGAGTAGTCCGCAGACGGGTCAGGCAGACAGGGGATAGAGATGCTATTTGCCAGGAAGAAGAATCAGGGTAGGGTGCCTCTGTCATCCGCGCTGGTATATGCGGAGCTGCCCTCGGTGCCTCGTCTTGTTCAGCCGCATGTGAGCGAGGGGACGAATCTGAATTCGTCGCTGGGACGAGACCCGTCTTCCGTCTCCGCGCCTCCGCTGCCTAACGGGGAGTCTCGTGAGATAATGTCGCTCGCCGGTGGCGTTGCATCGCGAACGCATTATGTGTTCGAATTCTCAGACGGACAGCGGGTTGAGGTCGCTGCTCGTTGCGTTGCCGGGCGGAATACTCCCGCGCCGGAAGACGGCTATGACGCATTTGCCGTGCTCAATGATCCCAGCCAGCAGATTTCCAGGCGACATTTTGAATTCGGCGTCACGCAGATTGGTCAGGTATGGGTCAAGGACTGCGGTTCCTTGAATGGGACATGGCTGGATTGTGGCGGTGTCATCAGCCAGTTGCCGGAGCAGGTTCGTGTTGTGGTCGATTCCAATGATGTGCTACGGTTCGGCGGCATGAGTGCCAGACTTGTTCCTCTGTTGCCTGTTGACTGAGATGGTTTGTTGTCCGTGGTGTTGTCACTGTTTGTGCGCGTGTTTATGGGATTATGGCGGGTCGATTTCCTTTCTGATGGTAGTGTTCCATATTGGATGGGCATGGTGTTCGTCCGGCGCCGGTGTGTTGTTTTGCCGGTGCGCTGTTCTTTCTTTTGGGAGTGAGAGGGTTTGTTATGGCCAATGTGAATGTGACGTATGCGGATCTTGAGGGTATGGTGTCCCGTTTGAAGCAGGGGCAGACGGATTTGGTGGATATTCTGAATCGGCTGAAGTCTCAAGTGGATGATCTGGTGTCGTCGGGGTTCGTCACGGATCAGGCTTCGGGCGCGTTCCAGTCGTCGTATTCGGAGTTCACCAATGGTGCGACGCAGACGGTGAATGGTCTTGAAGGTATGTATACGTTCCTGACCAAGACGCAGCAAGCGATGAGCGATTTGGATACCCAGCTTGCCGGTTCGTTGAACTGATTCCCCGGGCTTGTGCTGAGCGGAGTGGCGCGCGTTCGTATCACGTCGGTGCGTGCCATGTCGGCTGCCATGAAAGGGTTAACGCTGTGGATCGTTTTGTAGTGAACCATACGGTTTTGTCCCAGACGAAGAAGAAGTTGGATGGGGCGAAGAGCCAGCTTGAAGGCCTGTCCTCATTGGGTGATGGCGCTTGTTTGGGTTCGGCGCTCGTCCAGAGGGCTTATCGGAAATTCGTTGACAAGGCCGGCGATTTCAAAAACAAGTGCGAATCCAAGACCAAGGATTATTCCGACATGATTCAATCTGTGCTGGATACCACGAACGATGCCGATGCCCAGCTGGCCTCGTCGTTGAAAGTGGATAAGTCATCGTGACGGATTTGCGTTTCAGCGTTCAGATTCCTGCGCAGTGGCAAGAGCTTGATATGGGTTTGGAATCCCGAACCAAAATGGTGGATGCTCAGGTTGCGCATCTGGTGAACGCGATGCCTTCGCTCATGAATCAGAAGGGCATGCTGCGACGCCAATTGCTGGGCATGTTGCAGTCAGCGTGGGTTGCCGGGGTGCGTTACGGCGCGTCCATGGCGCAACCGACCGGTGATGGCATGCTGTTTGCCTGCCTGACACTGTCGGTGATTGCCGCGCCGGCGAGCTTCGATGACGAGACATCCCCCATTGACGCGATTGCCGTCGCCGTACGCAATAACAATGAGGAAGACGGTCGGCGGGACATGGATATGAGCATTGTCACGCTTCCTTATGCAGGCAAGGCTTTGCGCCTGTTCGGGGTGACTCGGATGTCCTCAGGACAAGGGGGCGGTATGGAGTGCGCGTTGATGCAGACGTTCGTGCCTGCGGGCGACAGGGTGTTGCTGGTGCAGGCGGTGACCCCGCAAGTCGACGTGAGCGACACGATGTTCGAGCTGTTTGATTTGATTACCGGCACGCTGCGTGTCGAGACCGTCGCGGAAGACGGTAGGCGTTAGGAGGAAAGTGGTGTCTCGTCCATCTGATTGGTCGATTATCGAAAACGGCTGGTCGGATCCGGTTCCTGGGGAGAGCGTATCGATCAGGGAACTGGCCGACCGGTTGTCTGGGCGGCGGCGGACGCTGCAGTGTTTGGCGGATGACCTGAACGCGATTTCGAAGGATATGGGGTCGTCCGGTTCCGTTTTCGTCGGCGAGGCCGCCGATAAGTTCAAGGCGAAGATGGGTGATTTTCCCAAGGAGATGGGCAAGCTTGCCTCCTCGTTCGATAATCCCGTCCGGGCGTTGCGTTCTTGGGCTGACACCGTATCGCATTGCCAGGGCAGGGCGGACGATGCCTTGGCTCGTGCTTGGGAGGCGAAGCGCAAACTGGATGGTGCGCAGGGCTCATGCGAGCAGGCATCCGTGAATTATCAGGCTCTGGACCAGTCATATACAACGGCTTACCGTGAGTATGCGATTGGCGAATCGGACAGGACGCAGGCCGATTTGGCGAGGATGCGTTCGCGGCGCGACGAGGCGCAGCGGCAGTTCGACATGTTTCGCAACCAATTGTCATCCGCGCAAAACGAGCTGGATCAGGCCCGTGCCGACGCGAAGAAGGCGGCCGGTGATTACGAACAAGCCGCCAAGGATACGGCTCGTACCATTGAGGGATCGTTCCCCGATATGCCAGGGACCTCGCTATGGGAGCAGGTGTATTACAGTCAGGCATGGGAGATTGTCGTCAAGGCGGCGGAGATCGGCGCATTCGTGGCCGGCATTCTCTCGCTATTCTGTGGCGGCTGGCTGGTGTCCCTTATTGCATTGGTCTGCGCTGCGCTTTTGTTTGTCAATTCAACTATGGCGCGCGCCGCAAAAGACATTTCCTGGGATGAGTTTGCTCTCAGTTTCCTCGTGTTGTCGTTGAGCTTTGTGGGGGCTGGTAAGGCTCTGGAAGGAATGAAGACCGCTGTTGCCGCTTCGAAAAGTGGGTCGGTTTTTGCAAAGTCGGCCGCTTTGAGTGATGCGGTTGGGCTTGGCAGGGCAAGCGGTGGTGCCGGCAGCGGGATGGAGCTGTCCTCCACGCTGAAAGGCATCAAAGAAAGCGATGCGGCAAGATTCGCCGGCAGCTTGCCCAGGCATTCCGGTGATTACCTTGCTCTTGCCAAAGGTAGGAGTGTCCCGTGGCCCGGGAGCCCTGCGGATCGTCTGAGCGTATTGAAGCGCTACAACCGGTTCGTCCATGTCCAGGACGCCGTTCAATCGGTTAAGGACTTGCCTAGGAACCTTGCGGTCAGCAATGATGTTGCCACGCTTGTCAAGCAGGGCGTGAAGGCAAAGGGCGGACAGGCGGCGAGGGGGGTCGTGAAGAACGTCGCTGATGCTTGTAGGTCTTGGGTGCATGACATCGAGGCTCCCAAGGAGAATATGTCATCTTCGACGGTGCGGAAGAACGTCCTGAAGAGCATCGGCGTGGTTGTGCCCGGTGCGGGTAAGGTGGCTTCATTGATGGGTTTGGTTGGTTGAAAGGGGTCGTATGGCTGGGTCTGGTGTTTCGGGGGTTGCCGGTGGTGCCGGTTCGTTGGCGTTGCCGGATCGTGATTCGGTGTTTGAGTCGTCGAATGCGTTGTTCGCGAGTATGGTGAAGGTGTTGCCTCATGCGTCGGGGCATGCCCGTGCGTTCAGTCGCGGGGGTGTGATGCGTCGTGCGGGCGTGCTGGCGTTGTGCTTTGTGCTGGGTGGCCTGTTCGGCCTGTCGAGGGTGTGGACGGGCGCATGGAACGGCGCCCCGGACGTGGTCTCGGGGGTTTTCTTCGTTTTGACGGGTGCTTTTTGCATTATCATGTCGGAGACGCGTGTGCGTGTGTGGCCGTGTGTGTTTCCGTGGGTGGCGTGCGCGAATATGGGGTTCATCGGCTGGGCTTACTTTCAGACTTTGTGGTATGACACGGGTGCGTTTGCTTTTGCGGTGTTGTGTGCTGTGGTGGTGTTGGTGGGGTGTGTGTCGTGGTTTCGTGTGGTGTCTGATCGGGTGCGTTCGAGGGTGGTTGTGTGGGGTGCGTTGGCGTTGTCGTGTGTGTTCCCTTCGTGGGGGCTGTGTTTGTTGTTGGGTGGCGCATGGTGGTCGACGTTGTTGACGTGTGCGGGGGTCGGCATGTGGGGTGTGTTGAGTTTCATGCAGGATTTGTGGGCGATCGATTATTGCGCGGCGGACAGTCGCGACGCGCGTTATGAGTGGTATGCGGCGTGGATCATGGCGTTCGACGCGATTGTGGTGGTGGGGGCCCTGTATCGCGTCGCGGGGGACTCTTCCGATGATAAGTGAGTGTGTGATGCCCCCGGTTTTGTTTCCTTCTATGGGTTTGGTTGGTTGAAAGGGGTCGTATGGCTGGGTCTGGTGTTTCACGGGTTGCCGGTGGTGCCGGTTCGTTGGCGTTGCCGGATCGTGATTCGGTGTTTGAGTCGTCGAATGCGTTGTTCGCGAGTATGGTGAAGGTGTTGCCTCATGCGTCGGGGCATGCCCGTGCGTTCAGTCGCGGGGGTGTGATGCGTCGTGCGGGCGTGCTGGCGTTGTGCTTTGTGCTGGGTGGCCTATTCGGCCTGTCGAGGGTGTGGACGGGCGCATGGAACGGCGGTCCTAGCTGGGGGGAGCCTAGGGAAGAAGTGCTGCCAGCGGGTTTTTTCGCTTTGACTATGTGCTGCTGTATCTTTCTGATGCCAGGGTGGGGATCGCATGAGCGTTTTCGGCTTCGTGTGATTCCGTGGATGGCGTGCTTGAGCATGGTGTTCCTCGGATGGTTTTTCGCACAGTGCTGGTGGTATGGGTCGGGGTTGATACCGTTTGCGTTGCTAACGAGTTTTGTGGTGTTTGGGGGTTGCGTGTCATGGTTTCGTGTGGTGTCCGACCGGGTGCGTTCGAGGGTGGCTGCATGGGGTGTGCTGGCGTTGTCATGTGTGTTGCCTTCGTGGGGGTTGTGTTTGCTGCTGGGTGGCGCATGGTGGTCGACGTTGTTGACGTGCGTGGTGATTGGCGTGTCGGGTGTGTTGTACTTTTTGCAGGATTTGTGGGTGATTGATTATTGCGCCGCAGATAGCCGTGATGCGCGTTATGAGTGGTGCGCGGCTTGGAGTCTGGCAATTGATATATTCTTATTGATAGTTGCTTTGATTGGTGCCGGGGATTCTTCCGATGATAAGTGAGTGTGTGATGCCCCCGGTTCCGCTTCCGCCTATGGGTCGGTTGATTGAGGCGCTTGAAGCCGAGGGGTTGGAGTATGCAAGAGCTGATGATGGGGCTCTGTTGCTTGTCTGGCGCAACGGTGATGTCGCCGTAGAATATGTCGGCCTTTCTGATGGCATACGTGTGATGGGACGGTGGGCTGTGCGACTTGGAACGGACTCCTATCGTGCGTTGGTGCGGGACTGCAACGAATGGAATTCAACACGTTTATTGCCCAAGGCTTTCGTGTCGATGCCTGACGTGGGGGCGGATGACGAAGGGGTGTCGGTGTTTGGCGCGATCATGTTTCCCGTGGTTGACGGGAATGGCTTACATGATGCGTTCCTGTCTGCACTGGCTGCGGTCGAGGAATTCCTGACATGGCTGTCCGGCCGGTTTGCCCCAGACGGCGACGGTGGGAAGGAGCCGACTGATGAGTGATCGCTTGGGCGAAAACCTGTCAGGAACCACGGATGCCTCTTGTTCCGTGATGCTCCGGCGCATCGCGGAATGGGCGCAGAACAGAGGATACCTGCTCGCAGCATGCGGTCGTGGGCTTGCCGGATTGTGGGGTGACGGCGATGTGCGTGTCGATTTCCTGCCATACGGGAGTTCCTCCGGTCTGGTGCTGCAGGTGCGATCCCATGCTCCACGCTCCTATGCCTCTGACCAAAGTGATCTGTTGATGGACTATGCGAACATGTGGAATGCGCGGTGTGATTGGCCGAAAGCCTATGTGCGGTCTGTTGACGGCGAATTGCGCATGTTTGCGGATGCGCTTCTTGACTGTTCATATGATATCGATGACGATGGGCTTAATCGGTTCCTGGACTCTTCGCTGTTGTCGCTGTTATCGTTCCATGATTTCCTGACCGCAGCCGGGTGAGTCTGTTCATGGTGACTTCAGCTTCGTGCGATACATGAAACGGCAAAACTTAAGCCAAAGATGATTCCGCATAACATATCAGTCTGAAACTCGCGGAATTGCAATGAAAGAGCCCTGTCCGGCTATATGACCGCAGAAGATGTTGCCATAATTGCAAGGTGCATGATGAATCGTGCGCATGGTGCCGACTGTGACGAGACGACGGTTTAGTCTTGTAAGGCAGCGAATGGGAATGGAGTGTTGCCGCATGCTTGACAGGCTGATAGCAGGAGACGGTGAAAGCGCGCTGTTGGTGGCGGGAGCGCCCCGATGTGGCAAAACCGAGTTCGCGTATGAGGCATTGATCAAGGGATTGCGGGCATTCGGCGGCGAGGCGGCGGTGATGAGCGTGTCCAACCGCACGCTGGCCGGTGAGCTTTCCGACCGGGTGATTCGTCAAATGGGCGCGCTGGGGCAAGCCCGCCCGGTGACCACGCTGTCGGCGCTCGCGTTCCGCGTGATCGAGGCCGGGCGTTTCGCGGCGCGCGAATCGGAACCCAAACTGCTCAATGGCGCTGAACAGGACGCTCTGTTGCGCCAAGTGCTCGCCGTGCATCTCGACCATGCCCAATGTGGTGAATTGTGCGACGTGTGCCGGTTGTTGCGGGTCTGTTTCGCTCAGGACGATTGGGCGCGTGCCGCCGCACCGACAGCCGGCTCTTGCGCCGATGGCTCCACCACGGCGGTCATGCTCGCCAACGGTGTTTCCGGCGCCTTTATCAACCAGTTGCGTGACATGCTCGCCCGCATGAACGAACTGGGTGCTTCGTTCGAGCGCGAAGATGAGTTGCTAGGCGAACTTCGCGCCGATTCGTCCGCCGTGCTGATGGGCGGTGTCGATCGTCTGGAAACGCAGTGGCGGCTCGCATTCGCGTTGCGCCGCGAATATGCCGAGGCCATTCGTGTCACCTATCCACGTGAATATCGTCTCGATGCCTCGCGTCTGTTGGTCGAAGGGGCCGATATGTTGCGGCGCTGTGAAGGGCGAGCGCAAAGCCGTCCCGCACTTCCTGACCTGCTGATCGTCGATGACTTCCAAGACACCACGCTCGCCGGGCTGCGCTTCATCGAGGCGCTGCACCAAGCCGGAACAAGGGTGGTGCTGGTCGGCAATCCCGACGAGGCCGTGCAGACGTTCCGCGGCTCCTACCCGGAATACCTGTTCGCCGAGGCGCAGCGCGGTCCGCTTCAGGCGCGCCTGTTGAAGCTTGAGGCGCGTGCCGAGCAAGACGATACGCGCGCAACCTACCGTGACGTGGTGGCCGCCCGCGTCTCGTTGTCGATTCCCTCGCCCGAAATGGAAGCGTCACCGTTGCCGCAGCGCCCCGGTAAACTGCCGCAAGTCGAGGGCGCATTGCCGATTCGGCCTGTCGGGCAAGTCGACGATTCGCTCAACGTCGCCCTGTATCGCAGCCCGCGCGAGGAACTTGACGATGTGGTCTGGCATATCAAACGTGCGCGGCTCGACGGGCGCGCCACATGGAACGACATGGCCGTCATTGCGCATGACAACGCCACTGTGCGCGCGTTCGGCGAACGTCTGCGCCGCGACGGTGTGCCGGTGCGCTATTCCTCGGTCACCAGGCCCTTGAACAGCGAACCGTTCGTGCAGGGCCTATTCGCGCTGATTGAGTTGGCGCGCTTGCGCACCCAAGGGCTGGCCGGCACGTCAATGAACCTTGCCGAAGTCGGTGCGTTCGCACGCTTGCGAGTGGCGACGTTGATGGGCTGTCCGCTGATCACCACCGGTGCCAAGCCGGGCGAGGGCGGTCCCGCAAGAATCGAAGCCGTCGAAGCCGCCATGAACTCGCTTGAATCCCTTGCCGATCTGCAAGATGTGACGCCGGATGCTCGTGATGCCGAGGGCGCAACCGCACTGTCTCGGCTGGTTGCAGCCTGGCATCGGTTGCTCTCCAAGAGCTCAACCGAGGTGAGCCGAACTGCCGTGCAGGTGGACGACAGTCTGGTTGACCCAAGTACCGCTCAGGCTGCTTCGTTCGGTACGACTTGCCAATACGCCATACTCGCACTGGATGAGCCCCAAGCCCCCGCCGCGGACGCACTCGCCCTTATCGCGCAGGTACTCGGCGACGATCCGCAGCTCAGGGCGTTCCAGCGTGTGTGGAAGCTGGTCGATAGTCTCGCCAAGGAATCGCGGCGGCTCTCCTGTGACGAACCGCAGTTCACACTTGCCCTCGCATGGCAAACCACCGGGGTCGCCCTCGCATGGCAGCGTGCGGCATTGCGCAACACGCCTGAAGGCCGCGCCGCCAACGACCGGCTCGACGCCGCGATGCGCCTGTTCCGATACGCGCAGGACGGCGCCGCTGGCCATGACATCGTCAGCTTCATCGCACAGGTGAGGGGCATGCAAATCGAAGCCGATTCGTTGGCGCATGTGGGGCCGATCGAGCAAGCCGTCACGCTCACCACGCCGGCCGGTGCGGCTGGCCGCCACTGGGAATATGTGTGGATGCCCGCTATACAGCAGGACGTTTGGCCGAATCTCGCTGAGCGTGCCACGCTATTCGGGGGGGAGGATCTCGCCGAAGTCATCTTGCATGCAGGTGCCCGAGAGATGCAATCGGATAAAGATTCACGGCTGTCCGCAGTATTGTCCAGTGAGAAGAAAAGTCTGCTGGTCGCGCTCACCCGCGCCGATCGCACCGCGAACCTGAGCGCGGTGTGGAACGACGACCTGACCCCTTCCGATTTTCTCTACGGGTACCTGCCGGAACAATGCCCGCGCAACCGTGAGCGGATCACGTTCGCGGTGGTGGGCGACGAGAGCGCCGGACTTGACGCCGACCCGCGTGGTCTGGTTGCCGCGGCGCGCGTGCAACTAGCCCAATGCCCGGTCGATTCGCCCGAAGGTCGGGATGCCGCCGCCACACTCGCGCTGCTTGCCGAACATGGCATTGAGGCGGCCGACCCCGGCAACTGGTCGTTTGT
>CAVFKU010000031.1:0-18389 GCA_963623245.1 Parabacteroides merdae | reverse complement strand
ACGCACCTTGCTCAAGATGTCCATGAATCTGGCCGAACGGTAGGAGCGGCGCATCGCACGCAGGATGCGATCCGAACCGGATTGCAATGGCATGTGCAGTTGATGCATAACGTTCGGTGTCTCGGCCATAGCAGCAATCACATCGTCAGTAAAGGCGGCAGGGTGCGGTGAGGTGAACCTGACACGCTCAAGACCTTCAATCTGCCCGCACGCGCGCAACAGCTTGCTGAAGGCATACCTATCTCCAATACCGAATCCGTACGAGTTCACATTCTGCCCAAGCAATGTGACTTCTTTGGCGCCGCTTGCCACACAGGCGCGCACTTCGTCGAGCACGTCGCCGGGACGGCGATCCTTTTCCTTGCCGCGCGTAGTGGGCACAATGCAGAATGTGCAAGTGTTGTTACACCCCACAGAAATCGACACCCAAGAGCTCACCTTCGAAGCACGATCAGTAGGCAACTGGCTGGGGAACAATTCAAGCTTGTCAACTACTTCGACTTCAGGGGTGCCAGACAGGCGATTCTGATCAAGCAAATGCGGCAATGCGCCGATATTCTTAGTACCAAAAACAGCCGCCACCCACGGCGCCTTTTTTGCAATTTTTTGACGGTCAAGCTGAGCCATGCAACCGCCCACAGCAATTTGCAAATTCGGATGTTGCCGCTTCAGTTCAGCCCACAAGCCAATAGTGCCATACATACGCTCGGCAGCGTTCTCACGCACCGCGCAGGTGTTAAGCACAATAAGATCAACGTCATGAGCCTCGACCTGCTCTTCGGTAGCAGGCACATAACCATCCTTTTCAAGCACTCCAGCAATACGCTCAGAATCATGCACATTCATCTGACATCCGAGCGTATGAACATGAAATACCCCCTTGCCACGCTGCCCAGTGAAGGCTGTCGCGCCCGCCGAGGCACGCTCCGCCTCGCTCATCATGTCTTCGTTCATAACGCCCCACTGTATCGGCGGGTCAAGTCATAAGGCCGCTTTCAGATATATTCCAGTTTGACGTGCGGTGAACAGGTATATTGAAGGGCGTGATACTCGACAGACATAATAGACTCAACACTTCAGACATGCGCGCTCGTCTGAAAATCTTCGACATCTCAGAAGAACACTTCGACAACGCGCAGATTCCTGAGTTTATCGAACAGATGCAAGTGTATAAGGGCGCCATGTATGAGATCAGCACCAAACTGGAGGTTCTCGACGACGAGTTCCAGGTTCGGTTCAGCCATGACCCCATTCATCACATGGAACGGCGTTTGAAGTCGGTCGATTCGATCATCGGCAAACTGGAACGCAAAGGACTGCCTATATCGGTCGAATCACTCAGGGACAACCTGTTTGATGTAGCAGGCATTCGCGTGATTTGCAACTATCGAGACGACGTGTATTCGGTGTCCAACTATCTGTCATCGCAATCGGACATTCAGGTGCTGCACGTCAAGGATTACATCAAAAACCCCAAACAGAACGGCTATCGTTCACTGCATGTAATCTATGCCGTACCAGTCTTCCTTTCATCGGGTGCGCATTACACGCCGGTGGAGGTGCAGTTTCGCACCATTGCTATGGATTATTGGGCAAGCCTCGAACATGCGTTGCGCTATAAAAGCGATTTGCCCGACGCCAAGCTCAGCGAGCATTCCCAGACGCTGCTCGACTGCGCGAAAAGCCTACAGAACGTCGAAGTTCAGATGCAGCACATTCACCGTGACATCAACGCCGCCCCTCAAGCCGAAGAGACACCGAAACCCACCGCACATTAACAGTTCAAAAAGCCTGACCATAATCTGCATATTGTGCATATGGTCAGGCTTCCAAGGCCGTATGAGGCGGCCACTACATTAAGCAGTCTTCTGATTAATCCTTATTGCCAAGCAGCTGCAGGATGTACAGGAACATGTTCACAAAGTCGAGATACAGGTTCAGGGCGCACAGAATGGAAATCTTCTTGATCATCTCCGGCCCCTGCACCTCGTAGTGCGCAAACAGCGCGCGGGTGTTCTGCGCGTCGTAGATGGTCATGCCAGCGAACAGCACCAGGCCAATCGCGCACACGATCTGGGTCATGGCCCCCACATTCATAAACATCAGCACAAGTTGCGAGACGATCAGCACAATCAGACCGACCATGAGAATCGGACCGGCTTTGAGCATATTGAACTTCGTGGTCATGCCGAACATGGTCAACGCAAAGAAGAACGCCGCGGTGATGCCCAAAGCAACCCCGATAGAGCCGAGATCATACACAACGAAAATCGAACTCAGGGTGAATCCCATAATTGCGGCATACAGATAGAACAGAACGCGAGCAGTAGTCACGCTTATTTTCGCAATACGGACACTAAGCGCGATCGCCATGACAATAGGCACCACGCACAGCGCAATCAGGCCAATCATGCCTGTGGCCTCTAAGAAAATCATCAGCGCATCAGTGACCTGGGTGAGCACAGCAACCACGGCGGTGACAATCAGACCGATGGTCATTTCGCCATAGGCGCGGGTGACTGAGACGCGGCGAGCTTGCTCGTAGGAATATGCGGCTGTCGCATCAATGGTGGCCGCTGCGGCTTGCGCATATCCTTGGGCGTATTGTGCCTGAGCCGCGGCGTTCGGCTGGGAATAACCCATTTGAGCCGCGTTGTAATCGGGGGTGTTGTATTGCCCGTTGCTGCCGGGCTGTTGGCCGAATGTCATAATCGCTCCTTCAGCGCGTAATGTACGGTCTCAATCATAAAGGAAACTTCCTGAGAAGTTCATGAATACACTCCGTTAAGAAGCCGATAAAGATTTCCCCGCTCACTTCGCTCAGTCAACACTTCGCTCGGTCGAAATAACAAGGAGGCTACAGCACTCAGTCGAAATAACAAAGGAGCCCTGAGATTGATTGAAGGAAGAAGAGACGGAGCTTAGTCCAGCGAATCCTTCCAAGCCCGGTATTCTGCGGCTTTGGCTTGCCAGTATTCGCGGTCGGCATCGGTGATGTCACGCACCACACGGCAGGGGTTGCCCACGGCCACGGAATGCGAGGGGATGTCCTTGACCACCACGGAACCGGCACCGATGACCACATCGTCGCCAATGATGACACCCGGCCCGACGACCACATTGCCGCCGAACCACACGTCATTGCCGATGGTGATGGGGCGGGCGCCCTCTGGCCCAGAGCTGCGCACCTCGGCGTCAATCGGATGATACGGGGTGTACAAGCCGACGCGCGGACCAAAGAACACTCGGTCGCCAATGGTGATGTTCGCCACGTCAAGGAAGATGCAGTCGAAGTTGGCATAGAAGTTCGCGCCGATATAGGTATTGCAGCCATAATCGCAGTTGAACGGCGGCTCGATGAACGAGCCTTCGCCGAGGGCGCCAAACAAATCGCGAAACAGAGCCGTCCGCTCCTCGAAGGCGTCATATGACGAGGTGTTGATGGCGTGCACCAGCCGCCGCTTGCGCATGTTCAATTCGCGCAGTTGCGGATCTTCAGCCACATACAACTCGCCGGACAACATGCGTTCCTTCTCGCTTCGTGGCTTATCACTCATATACGCTCCCTAGTGAAATCAACGCAAGAATCATCAGCAATTAAAATAACAACCATCCTTGGACTCAAATCGCCTATTGGGTTTGCGAATAGAAGTGCGCGATCGTATGCGTCTGGTATGCAACGGGCGGATGGGTGGATGCGCATAAAGACCGGCGGCAAGCCGATATGGGGCTCAACCGCCGGCCTTGGCGCTAAAAACCCAATCAACCGCCGTCAGTCGACGTACAGGGCGGACGGGTAGGTCATATAGCCGATCTCATCGAGCTGATCGACCGTCACATAGCCGGCGGGCGCATTGAGCACGTCGGGAATGCGGTTGACGATGGTGGCGCAAGTGTGCTCCACCGTGGCCGGCTTGACCACATGGAATTCGACGTTCGGCTCGCCGGCGATCGTCCAATCGCACATGTCGCCATCATCGGGGCCGTACACCTTGCCGATACAGGCGGTTTCCAGCGTGATGCCCTGATTGGTTTCAGTGGTCACGACCGCGGACATGCCGATGCACTTGCCGGCCGGAACCGTCTCGCCCATAGTGGCGCTGTACATGTCCTCGTCGCTGAAGTACGGCACACTCTTCTGGGTTTGGCTCTTGATGGTCAGGCCTAGCTTCTGAGCGAGCGCTTCATTGGAATTCCAGACATACGAAGGCACAATGGTCTCGGGATGGGCCAGCTCGGCTTCAAACTCATCGGCTGTCAGGCCGACACCGTGCGCCTTGGCGAGCGCCAGGCCGTAATCCTCGACGTTATAGCTGACCGCGCCGGTGATCTTCGTGATGGAATGGCAACCGGCCGCAACCTGAGCCACCATGTTGATCCAGAAAATATCCTGCATGCCGGAGCCCACCATCGTGGCGCCGGTGCTCTTGGCGATGGCATCAAGACGATTGGTGACGCCGGGCGCGGTGGTCCACGGATAGATGGCTTCCTCGCAGGTGGTGATGACGCTGATTCCACGGCTCAGGCATTGCTCGCACATCTTCTCGATTTCGCCAGTGAAACTAAACAGCGTGACGACAGCAATGTCAGCGTCGCATTCATCCAGAACGGCCTCGGCGTCGGAACGAATCGGCACATTGAGAGGGCCAACCCCTGCAAATTCACCGACGTCCATGCCGACCACTTCAGGATTCACGTCAATGGCGCCAACAATCTGCATGCCGTTCTCCACCATGTAGCGAACCGTGTATTTCGCCATCTTTCCACAGCCGAATTGAATAGCCTTAATGGGTTGCATAACACACTCCTTCGTATGTTGGATCGATTCAGCTCTTCGTTGAGCCTGCTCCCATTCTTCCACCGATAGTGCCGAGTGTGCAAGACGCCACGCTGTGATTCGCGCGGTAAAACACAGATTCGTACACACGGGATGCGATCACACCAGCATGACGCCAGCTTGCATCATTTCACAACACGCGGCAACACCCAGTTCCTCACTGACTGGCGCGGTCATATCCTTGAACACGCGAACTTCAAATCCTAAGGTTCGCGCATCCAACGCGGTTTCCTTAACGCAGTGCGATTGCGCAAGTCCGACGATGTCGACATGCGTCACGCCGGCGGCCTTCAGCGCATTGACCAGCGTTTTGCCTGCCGCGACGTCCGCTTCGACCTCCTCGCGCGTGGGAATGCGGTCAGTGTTGTCCTCAATGCCCTCGAAACCGGAGTACGCCGACGAATACTGCCCCTTTTTGAAGTGGTGCTCGATGCCCAGCCGAGCAATGGCGGGATGCAGATTCGCGATTACCGTGCCGGCCTTGCCATGCACAGGCCATGTATCCACGAAATTGGGATCGGCGGCCCAGTGGAACCCCGGCTCGATATGCCAGTCCTGCGTGGTGGCGATATACGCATATTCGCCGCGATGCGCATTGACGAATCGCGCGATACGCTCGGCGACCGCATTGCCCCCTTCGACCGCAAGCTCGCCGCCCTCGCAAAACGTCGACTGCACATCCACTATGAGCAGTGCCTTGCTCATCCGCATCTCTTCTTTCTGCTACCAGCTCTGTCAGCCGCATATTAGCGAAAACGAAGCACTTACACACACCCCTTGTTATTGCAAGGATAAAGTTTTCTCCGCTCGCCTATGCTCGGTCGAAATAACACGGAGCAAATAGGACTAGCGGCGGGATTTCTTTTCGCGAATGTTGACCGAGATTTGGATTGGGGATCCTTCAAAGCCAAATTCTTCGCGCAGAGAGCGTTCGATAAAACGCCGGTAGCCGTGCTCTAAAAAGCCGGTGGCGAAGATCACAAATCGCGGCGGGCGCGTCGAGGCTTGGGTGGCGAACAGAATACGCGGCTGCTTGCCTCCGCGTAAGGGGTGTGGATGCGCGGATTGCAACTGGCCGAGAAATGCGTTGAGCTTACCGGTGGGCACGCGCGTGTCCCACGAGACCAACGCCTCGCGCATCGCCGAAGCCAGGCGGTTGGTATGCCAGCCAGTTTTGGCTGACAGATTGACGCGCTGCGCCCAAGTGACACGGTCGAATTCAGTGACCCACAGACGTTCCAGACGTTGCTTGTCAAAATCGTCCATTGCATCCCATTTGTTGAATACGAGCACGATGGCGCGGCCCGCATCCACAGCCGAACTCATGACCTTCAAATCCTGGTCGGAAATAGGCACGGAGGCATCGAACAACACCAGCGCAAGTTCCGCGCGTTCGATTGCCGCTTGGGTGCGCAGCGAGGAATAGTATTCCGCTCCTTTGAGCTTGTGCTGACGGCGCTTGATGCCGGCGGTGTCGATGAACAGCCAGTCCTGACCGTCCACGCGCACGATCTCATCCACAGGGTCGCGGGTGGTGCCGGCCAAGTCGTTGACCACGGAGCGTTCTTCTTGAGCCAGTTGATTTAATAGGGACGATTTGCCCACGTTCGGACGGCCCACCAAGGCCACGCGGCGCAAACTGGAATCAGTGAGATAGCCGGAGGTCTTCTCGGCCTTTTGCAGCGAATCCAATGCCGCATCAAGCAGATCGCCCACTGCCCTGCCGTGCATGGCGGAAATAGCATAAGGCTCACCGAGCCCGAGCTTCCAGAACTCGGCGGCAAGGTATTCACTGTCGCGATCGTCAATCTTATTGACGGCCAGCGTGACAGGCTTGTGTGAAGCGCGCAGCATTTTGACGATGCGCTCGTCGGTGTTGGTCAACCCCACTTGGCCGTCCACCACCAGAACAACCGCGTCAGCCAAGTTCACTGCCACTTCGGCCTGTGAGGCAATAGCAGAATCGATGCCCTCGACGTCCACTTCCCAGCCGCCGGTGTCCACAAGCTTGAAATCGGTGCCGGCCCATTCAGCGTCATAGCTGACGCGGTCGCGCGTCACACCCGGCGTGTCTTCCACCACGGCGACGCGACGGCCCAGAATGCGATTGACCAGCGAGGACTTGCCTACATTCGGGCGACCTACAATCGCAAGCACTCCCACAGGCTTGGAGCTCGCGCTATTCGCGGTATCAATTAAAGAAGTTCGCCCGATCAGCGCCTCGTCACCCTCATCCAGTTCGTAACCGTCGAGATTTGCGGCATACCGCTCGTATTCCTGCTCCTCGATGGCCTGTTCTACCAATGAGACCAGTGCGTCAAGGGTTTGGGCGAAATCCATGTCCGAATTGTCGACGGTGTTCACGCCGTCGGCGGCGGTCAAAAAGCTTGTCACTTTGGAATCCATGCGATCGCGGGCGGCGACATCATCCACACCAACCCCGCTGACGGCTTGGCCGGTGCGCCGGGCCTGACGCACTTCCTCGCGGGCGGTCAACAGCACCCGCACCTCGGCGTCGGGAGCCACGACCGTCGTGATGTCACGACCTTCGGCCACGATGCCCGCGCCGCCCGAAAACGAATCAGGCGACGCCTCACGCGCGATATACGCCCGCTGGGCGGCGATCAGCACATTGCGCACGGGGATGATATTGGACACCTTGGAAACATGAGCCGACACCTCAGTGGAGCGAATCGCCTCGGAAATATCCACGCCATCCGCGAACACCCGTGAGCGGTCAGAATCGACACCGATGTCGAAATGATCGCCGGTGAAGAACTCCCCCACCGTTTCCGTCACCTCACGCTCGTCAACCTGTTCAGCATCCAAATCAATACCGTTTTCAAGACACCACCAAGCACAGGCGCGATACATGGCGCCCGTGTCCAGATATGCGAAACCAAAATACTTGGCCAACGCCTTGGAGGTTGAAGATTTGCCGACACCGGCCGGTCCGTCGATGGCAACACGAATCACAGTCCGACCTCCTGAGCAAGCGAGCGAACCTCGGTCTGGCTCAGCACACGATACGAGCCGGATTTGAGGTCTCCCAGCTTAATCGGGCCGATCTGCGTGCGCACCAGCTTCTTGACTGGAAACCCGATGGAGCCGAAAATGCGGCGCACGATACGGTTCTTGCCTGAATGCAACACCACCTTGACGATGGTCGAATCGCGCGTCGCATCGATGATTGCACAACGGTCGAGCTTGATCCACCCGTCATCCAATTGCACACCCGTGGTGACCAAGCGCCGACACACCGTGCCCGAAATTTTGCCTTCGAGAGTGGCGACATAGGTTTTCTCCACCTCGTATTTGGGATGCATGACATGCTGCGACAACTCGCCGTCGTTCGTCATGAGAAGCAGGCCTTCGGAATCATAATCGAGACGCCCCATGTGGAAGATGCGCTCGTACCTGTCACCCACGATGTCGCGTAACGTATAGCGTCCTTTCGGATCTTCCATAGCCGAGAGCACTCTCTTGGGTTTGTTCAGCGCAAGGGTGACATGATTGGTGTCGACGCGCACGCGCGAGCCGTCCACACGCACCTGCTGACGGGCAGGATCAACACGGGTGCCCAGTTCGGTGACAAGCTCGCCGTCGACTTCCACGCGCCCTTCGGTAATCATCAGCTCGCATTTGCGACGGGAACCGTATCCCGCCTGGGCGAGCAGCTTCTGAAGGCGCATGCCGCCCTGATTGTCTTCGTGCGCTTTTCTGGCACGAGAATATGCGTTTGGCATCGTTCTCCCAACGTGGCCGCGACCAAATGTCTAAATGTATATCGTGTATATGATAACGTACCTGATGGGCACCACCAATAGCGGCGGTACCGAGCGAGCTGGGTTCGCCTTACGGACATAGCCGCATGAACAAGAGTTAGGATTAATCATGACATCTGTTGCTTTGAACAACTCCACTGAGCAGGATGAAAACACCAAACAACTGCCTTGGCCGTTGCGCGTGTTGGCTGAATTGTTCGGCACTTTCCTGGTCTGCTTCGCTATCTACGCGATTTGCACCTTCGGCTCGATTATTTTCAGCCTGAACCTTGCATATGTTGCCATCGTCACCGGTCTTGCTTACGCCGCCGGCGCATTCCTGTTCGCTAAGGTTTCCGGCGGTCATTTAAATCCGGCCGTTTCCTTGGCTGCTGTCCTCACTGGCAAGACGAAGATTCTCGACGGTGTGCTGTACATTATCGCCCAGACGCTTGGCGCCACCTTGGCCGCAGTGCTGATTAAGTTCCTGCTGCCGGTATCGAGCAATGTTCCGCTCAAGCAGTGGCTCACCACTGTTGTGAATGGTTTTGATAAGGGCGCTGTGGCTTATAGCACCATCAACCAGTACGGACTGAACTTCTCCATCAGCCAGGCTCTGGCTGTGGAAATTGTCGCCTGCATCATTATTGTGGCTGTGGCCATGCGCGCTTATGGCACGAAGTGCTACGTTCCTGCAGTTGGCGCAGCATATGCGCTCGGTGCTGCCGTGGCATTCCCCGTCACCGCTGCGTCCCTGAACCCTGCACGTTCGACGGGTATTGCGCTGCTCGCTTTCAACGCCGGCCTTGACCAAAATCCGCTGCAGCAGCTGTGGCTGTTCTGGGTGTGCCCTGTGCTTGCTGCCGCACTGGTGGCTTTGGCGATGCTTCTTCCTCAGATGATTGCAGGCCTTGGCAGCAAGAAGAAGGCTGTTAACGCCAGCAAGCCGGTGGTTGATGAAACTGACGACGATGCTGAAGATATTGATGAGGTTGACGAAGTCGAAGATGATGTCGAAGACGTTGAGGACGACATCGACGACGAGGTTGACGAAGCTGACAACACTGATGAAGCTGTTGCTGATGTCACCACCGCCTCTGACAGCACCGTTACCAGCGCTGATGCCCCAAGCATGGTGGCGAATCCGCTGTCTTCCATTCCGAACCTGAATGGCACCTCAGATAATAAGATGAACGCTTAAGTAGGTAACGAGTAGCCCGACTCCAAGGCACACGCCAATAAGAAAGTCGAACGCTACTGAGCGCACCTTCCACGGGCTGCGATCGCGCATAACTAAGCGCACCAGCCCTGAGATGATGGCCGCCACGGAAATCAACACCGTGGCGGCCATTGTGTATCCACATACCGCCAACACAGCAGACACCACAACAACGGCCGCCACACACCACTCAAACCAGGGCTTACCTTCACGATCTTCGGAAACATAGGGGTGCTGATGCATGAGTGCGTCCTTTTGCTGTGTTGCGGTTTAACGAATGATTTCTTTGCTTGTGCCGCGTTTTATTGTGTCATAAGATTTCTCCGCTCGACTAACGCTCGATCGAAATGACAGGGAGGTTGGGTGTGGAGTGGGTTCGATCGAAATGACACAGAACGGTCTAGTGGAAGAAGTGGCGTGTGCCGGTTACGTACATGGTCACTCCGGCCTGCTTCGCAGCCTCAATCACTTCCTCGTCGCGGATGGAGCCGCCGGGCTGCACAATGGCCTTCACACCGGCCTCCATCAAGGTTTGCGCTCCATCGGCGAACGGGAAGAACGCATCGGAAGCGGCCACCGCTCCGTCTGTGCGGTTGGCGCCGTCGGCCAGTGTATTCGCACGCTCAACGGCCAGATGGCAGGAATCCACGCGGTTGACCTGACCCATGCCTATACCAACCGTGGCCTGGTCTCGCGCAATGAGAATCGCATTCGACTTCACACAACGAATGGCTCGCCACGCGAACACCAAATCCTTGAGAGTTGCTTCGTCGGCCGGCTCGCCGGAAACCAGCTTCCACGCATCGGGATGATCTCCAGGGGCGTCAATCGAATCGATATCCTGCACCAGCAGCCCGCCGTCGATTTGCCGGAACTGGGTGCGATTCTTGGCCGGTTCGTTGACTTTGAGGATGCGCAAGTTTTTCTTCTTGGTTTGCAACAGTTCCAGCGCCTCAGGTTCATAGGACGGAGCGACGATGACTTCAGTGAAGATCGGGCGCACACTCTCGGCCATATCCAACGTGACGGTGGTGTTGCACGCAATCACCCCGCCGTAGGCGCTAACCGGATCACAAGCATGAGCCTTCTTGTGAGCTTCGGCAGCACTCTCGCCGATGGCCAGACCGCAAGGATTGTTGTGTTTAACGACAGCGACGGCAATGGCGGGGGCTAAATCCCACACTGCACGCCACGCCGCGTCCGCATCCACGTAATTGTTGTAGCTCATCGGCTTGCCGCCGAGTTGAGTAGCATGAGCAAAGCCACTCTGATCCAGCGGGTCGAGATAGAGGGCGGCCTGTTGATGGCTGTTCTCGCCATAGCGCAACGTGTGCGCAAGATCCCATGTGCGGGTGAACGTTACAGGGAAGGCGGTTTCGTCGCCCTGCTGCCCCTCATCGTCGGTGGTGAGACTTGCGGGTTTCGGCCAGTGTTTGGCCGTCCATTCGTTGATGGTGGCATCATAAGCTGCTGTGTGTGCGAAGGCCTTGCCGGCAAGCCAACGGCGCTCAGGCAAAGTGAACCCTTCCCCGTTTTCGATGCGCGAAGCGACAAGCGCATAATCGTTCGGGTCGGTGATGATTGCGACCGTGGCGTGGTTTTTTGCAGCGCCACGCACCATGGATGGCCCGCCGATGTCGATTTTCTCGATGGTCGCAGCCTCGTTTGCACCAGAACGCACGGTGTCGGCAAAGGGATAGAGATTTACCACCACCAAATCGAACGGCTTGATGTCGAAGCGTTCCAACTGTGCAGCATGGTTTGCATCAGTCATATCTGCCAAAATGCCGGCATGAATATGCGGATCCAAGGTTTTAACGCGCCCATCCAAGCATTCGGGAAAGCCGGTGACTTCACTAACTTCGGTGACGGCGACGCCCAGTTCAGCCAAACGCTTCGCTGTCGAGCCGGTGGACACAACCTCAGTACCGGCGTCAATAAACGCCTTAGCGAGGGTCTCAATGCCTTCTTTATAAAAGACCGAGACTAGTGCCCTCTTGATTGGGCGACGTTCGTTCGTCATCGTGTTCCTCCCTTACTGTTGGTTTTACTTCGACTGACGGCGTGTTGTGCCTCGCTACAACAATCCAGTGTATCCCGTAGATCAGAGCTGTGACAGTGGTTACAGTCAGCCATGCGCAAAGGAATCCAATCCGCAAGTCCCATCCAAGCGCCCCCACTGATTTCGCAACATCAACACCAACGCTGGCAAGATGCTGCTCCCCCAGAGACCCGCTGGACAGTGCGAACCCGATAGAGCAAACAACAAGCAAAGCAATAACACTGCCGCACAACACCAAGGCATGGCGAACTATCAGCATTATCAAACGATTAGCTTCACTGCGGCTGGCAAAATCAACAATACGCACTCGCATAGCACCCAAAAGCATAGGTAGCAAAGCACACACAGCAAACAGCACGGGAACGCCAATCTGCACAGCCAGACGCACGTTGTTGTTGTCAATTGGTTGAGGAAGCAAACCAAATATTGGTAATGGCGGCAGTTTGACGGATTGGCCAACCCATAGCGTGAACGTGGCCAAATCACCGATAGCAAACCCCGCTCCCAGCAACCAAGAAACTGCCCAGATAACAAAATTGGGCAACCACGCCAAACAAGCGACTGTGGTAAGCGCGCGAGAACCAGTCTGCATACCCAGCAAATCAAATACCTTACCCATACTTGAGGCGCCACGCACCGTCCAGACCACAACAGTAATCACACCCGCCAGAACCAACACTGCTAGCACTAACACCGTTAATCGCACGATAATGCGCACCATAACACGCACTGATTCAGGCACACGCTCACGCCAAGCCTGAGACGCCCGCGCAACTAGATGCGAGGACGGCAACACAGCAAACGCTGTTCCTAGTAGCCAAATCAGAGCCGTTTTTGCTGCAACAATTAGCGCAGAATCATGCAACTGCAATGAGGTTTCAGTGACACAAATCTGGTTAAGTACCACCCAAACAACCAACCCAGACGCCCACGTGTATGGCGTCGCATCGGCACGACGCAAACATTGAGCAATCAACGCAATCAGCAAGCCAGTAAGCAGCAGTGGCATAATCGCCATTTTTACCGAAGCGATAGTGAAACCAGTCCCTTGCGAAAGCAATACCACAGCTTGGGTTAATGACATCGCAATAGACGACAGGCTTTCGCTCCCCTCTTCTATAGAGGCAACAAGCAGCATCAACGCAATAAAACAGCCCAGTGGAACAGCGTACACAATCATGACACACAGTGCACACAGCATTCCTTTGAACATTGAAATGATTGGTGCCTTGCCCATGAAACGTATAGCCTTACCTGTAGAACCGCGGCCGCTACTGCCTGAACACTAAATCGGCCATTACCTCGCGCATGATGTCAGCGGCCTGGCCGGGGGTGCGCCCCACACGAATGCCAGACGCTTCAAGCGCGTCCTTCTTGTCTTGTGCCGTGCCTTTGCCACCAGAGACGATGGCACCGGCATGCCCCATCTGCTTGCCTTCAGGTGCGGTGAAGCCGGCAATATAGGCAACAATAGGCTTACTCATGTGAGCCTTGGCCCATTGAGCTGCGTCCTGTTCCGCGTTGCCGCCGATTTCACCGATCATCATCACTGCTTTGGTGTGCTCGTCAGCTTCAAAATCTTGCAGGGCCTCAAGCAGCGTGGTGCCGACAATTGGATCGCCACCCACACCCAAGCAAGCAGTAAAGCCAATATCAGACAGCTCTCCCATGAGTTGATACGTCAAGGTGCCTGATTTAGAGACCAACCCAATCGGCCCTGACGAGACGATGCCGTCGGGGATAATGCCAAGATTGACGCCATGCGTGTGATCTGTGGAGGCTAGAGTCATCAGCCCTGGGCAATTTGGCCCAACAACACGCACTCCGCGACGTGATGCCAGCTCAACACAATACGCGGCGTCAGCCACGGGGATGCCTTCGGTGATCACCACAATCAGCTCAATGCCGGCTTCAATGGCTTCAACCACTGCTTCCTTGGCGAAACGCGGCGGCACGAACACCACGGAGGCTTTGGCACCCGTGGCAGCCTTAGCTTCGGCGCAAGTGGCGAAAACATGGATAACAGCATCCTCGCCATCTCGTGCTTGCTGATAGGTGAGGTCAAGCCCAGCCTTGCGCGCGTTGACACCGCCGACGATATTGGTGCCGGCTTTCAACATGCGCTCGGTGTGCGTCATGCCTTGATGCCCGGTGATGCCCTGAACAATTACAGGGGCATCATCTTCAATGAACAGTGTCATCCGCGCCCCTCCTTTGCCTTTGCGGCAATGTTCACAGCTTGACTAGCCGCCTGTTCCATGGTGTCGGCAACATGGATGTTCGGATTATGCGACGCAGCCAGCAGGGACAGGCCCTCGGATGCCGCATTGCCATCGAAACGAACTACCAACGGTTTAACGGCCGTCAAGGTGTCGAGCGCCTCAAGAATGCCACGTGCCACCTGCTCACAGGAGGTAAGGCCGCCATACACGTTGATGAGCACAGATTCGACTTGGGGGTCAGACAGCACGATTTCAAGACTGGCCGCCATCACTTCAGATGAAGCACCGCCACCAATATCAAGGAAATTGGCCGGTTTAACGTCGTTGCCCTGTTCTTCACCTGCGCCAGAAACCGCGTCAAGCGAACTCATCACCAGCCCTGCACCGTTGCCGATAACACCGACCTGACCATCTAGATGCACGTAATGCAAGCCGTGTTCCTTGGCGCGACGCTCGAACTCATCATTGGCCATTGGGTCAGCAAAGCGCTTCCAATCGTCATGGCGGAATGCGGCGTTGTCGTCAAGTGAAATCTTGGCGTCAAGCGCGCACAGGCTTTTCGATGATTCGTCGTCTGGGTCGCCTATTTTGGCCAGCGGGTTGATTTCGACCAGCGTGGCGTCATTCTCTTTGAAACAGCGCCACATTTTCAGCAGAATCTGCGCAGCCTGATCGACATCAGCATGGTAAAAACCGATACTTTGCGCCATTTGGGTGGCGGCTTCAAGGTCGAAATCATCCAAAGCATTGATATGCAATCGCTTAACCGATTCTGGGTGCTCCTTGGCGATTTCCTCCACTTCGGTGCCGCCATTGGCGGTGGCGAGCACGTCGTAGTCGCGTGAGGTGCGATCCACAGAAATTGACACATAGTACTCGTGCAGAATGTTCTTACCTTCAGCCACCAACACGCCGTTGACCTTATGGTTATGAATACTCATTGGCAGAATCTGCTCGGCAGCAAGAATTGATTCGTCGCGGCTTTTGGCGAGCTTGACGCCGCCGGCTTGGCCCCGATGGCCAATCTTGACCTGTGCTTTAACAACGTTCGGGTAGCCGATTTCATCAGCAGCTTGAGCTACTTCATGCGAGTTCAAGGCATACACAGCCTTCGGGGTGTCAATCCCCTGTTCGGCGAGCAACTGGCGGGCTTGGTATTCGTAAAGATCCATAATGCTTGTGTTTGTAAACGATTCCTTGGGTGAGTGTGTCTATCTGACTGTTAAGCGCAGTGTTATGCGGGCATAGAAACGAGCGAACTCATCGGCACTGCGTACTGATCAATAACTCTATTCAAACCTTCAAGCTCCATAACGAAACTGAACGCCACCACTGTACCACCGGCCTTCATGACCAAATCTGCTCCCGCTCGTGCTGTTCCGCCAGTGGCGATTAAATCGTCAACAACCAGCACGCGCGAGCCAGGTTGTATCGCGTCACATTCAATCTCCAAGCTAGCTGAACCATATTCGAGATCATATGGCTGCGTGAACGTATTCGGCGGCAACTTACCTGCTTTGCGAAGAGGAATAAACCCTTTGCCTAGTCTGTGCGCCAAAGCAGGACCAAACAAGAAACCTCTCGATTCCATCCCTGCTACAAGATCAAACTCGTCTACTTGCACCGGCAACGCAGCTTCAAGCGCACGCAGCAGCACATCCAAACCCCGAGGAGAACCCAATACCGGCATAAAGTCACGGAAGATAATGCCTTCCTTCGGGAAACCAGGAACGGAACGAATAAGGGAGACAAGGTATTGGGCATCAGCACTGCCAACCTTGCCGAGATCTTTGATGGTGATGTCACTATTCGCCATAATGCTCATTCGTCTGTATTACTTGTCGTCAGTCGAGTCACTAGTATCAGTTTTGTCGGTTTTGTCGGTTTTGTCCGTTTTGCCGACTTTGCCATCTTCGTCGCTTACATCCGAAGCATTCTGTTCAGTTGCATCTGAAGCTTCGCTGTCGTCGCCTTCGATTTGGGCGGGCAGAGGATTGCCGTCCTCATCCACCTCGTCGTCGGAAACATAGGCGGGACGCACATATTCCTGGGAGATGGCGTTCAGAGCGAAACGCATCTTCGTGCCCTCGGTCTCGATGACCGCCTCATCATATTGCTCATCGACCTCCACGACCGTGCCGATGACGCGACCGATGGTGATGATTTGGGTGCCGGGCTTCAGATTCGTGCGGAACTCATCACGCTTCTGCTGCGCGTCCTTGTTCTTCTTTGAAGACCACCACATCATACCGATGAGTAGCACGATCATGACAATAAAGACAATGGACTGCTGCACGGGCGCTCCTTTACGAGAAAAGCGATATTAACCAAGCACTCATACTAGAAAAGCTTGCTGACATCATCATTTGCGGGCCGCATGCCGAGATGCGTCCAGGCCTTGTCCGTCGCCACACGCCCCTTCGGCGTGCGAATCAAAAACCCCTCACGCACCAAATACGGCTCGCACACCGTCTCAACCGTTTCCGCTTCCTCACCGATCATGGCGGCCAAGGTGTTCAGCCCCACCGGCCCGCCTTGGAAGTTGCGCACGATGGCGTTCAGCACGGCAATATCGAGACGGTCAAGCCCCTCGGTGTCAATCTGATACAGCGCCAGCGCCTGTTTGACATCCTCGGACGCAACGGAAAGCAAATCATGGACGGTGGCCCAGTCGCGCACGCGGCGCAACAGGCGATTGGCGATACGGGGGGTGCCCCTCGAACGCACGGCAAGCTCATGGGCAGCACTGTCGTCAAGGTTCAATCCCAACACCGACGCGGAACGCTTCACCAGTTTTTTCAGTTCGTCATGCGGATAGAAATCCAAATGGGCGGTGAAGCCGAATCTGGCTCGAAGGGGTGCGGGAAGCATGCCTTCGCGCGTGGTGGCGCCGATCATCGTGAAGCGCGGCAGGGTGAGCGGAATCGACGAAGCACCAGGCCCCTTGCCCACCATCACATCAACGCGGAAATCCTCCATAGCGATATACAACAGCTCCTCGGCGGCTCGGGGCAAGCGGTGCACCTCGTCCACGAACAGCACTTCGCCCACCTCCAAGGAACTTAAGATCGAGGCGAGGTCGCCGGCGTGCTGGATGGCCGGTCCGGAGGTGACACGAATCGGCACTTCAAGCTCGTTGGCCACGATCAATGCCAACGTGGTCTTGCCCAATCCAGGAGGCCCTGCCAGCAACATGTGATCCGGGGGCATGTCGCGTTTGCGTGCGGCGTCGAGGAACAGACGCAGCTGCGCCTTGAGCCGAGGTTGGCCGATGAACCCTTCAAGCGCATGCGGACGCAACTCCTCGTCGCTGATCGGCTCGTTGCCAATCGGCTGGGAGGAGAGCATACGCAATGATTCCTCAGCGGCTTGTGAATTCGACTGCTCGTATGCCTGATTCATCCGCTCGTCTATCTGCCCCATCATTTCACCTGCCTCTATCCAGTGAAGCCAGCGCCAGTTTCAGCACACGCGGCACATCGCTCTTCTCCAGCGGCAAGGCAATGGCGTTATCCTCACAAACAGCCGCCACGGCATGCTGGGCGTCGGGTTGGCGCCATCCGAGCGACATCAGCCCTTCAACCACCTGCCCAATACCCTCGTCATGGGAATTGCCGCCAGGGTTGCCTTCCGGCTCTTCCACCGCGTCGAGGTCTATCGAGCCTTTCAGTTCCAGAATGATCTTCTGCGCGCCTTTCCTGCCCAAGCCCGGCGCCTTGGACAGCGCGGCGGCGTCATTGTCGGCCACGGCGCGGGTCAGCTCGGGCGGCGTGAGCGTGGAAAGCAACGACAGCGCCACCTTGGGGCCGATGCCGCTCACCTTGAGCAGCTGCAGGAACATCTTCTTGGAGGTTGGCTCAAGGAAGCCATACAGTGTGATGGCGTCCTGCGACACGTTGAGATACGTCCACACCCGCACCTCCTGACCCGCATGCAGACGGGACAGATCGGCGACGGGCATATATACCTCATAGCCCACCGAAGACACTTCGATAAGCGCCGACGCGACATCCACCGCCTCAACGACACCTCGCAGCGAGCCAATCATAGCGCCTCCCTTTTCGAACAACTGTTCGACAAGTGTACACGCTGCCGACGCGATATGCGGCATTGGCGCGTCACATGCCGCGATCGGTGGTGCGCAACCTGCGCGACTTACCGGCCGCCTCGGCCCATTGGCGTTGCGCCGCGGTCAGATGCCGCTCGCACTCCCCTCCCCGCAACGCGCCGGATGGACGCAAGGCATGGCAGATGGCCAAGGCCAGCGCGTCGGCGGCGTCGGCGG
>CAVFKU010000030.1:0-19168 GCA_963623245.1 Parabacteroides merdae | reverse complement strand
ATACGACTTCGCCTGATTTCACACCGTCCGATTTTGGTTGGAACCTGTGGGCGGATGGTACGTACTGGTTTGATGTTCGTGTCGCTAAGCAGGGCAAGATGGCCGATGAGGTGGACACCGAGGACGAGGAGCCTTCGGAGACGTTCAATTTGGCGTCGGTGCTTATGGTGTGCATATCCCATGAGTTCAGCCCAATGTTCAGACTATTGATGGGGACTCTTCATTTATAGGATTCCATCCTTCATTCCTCTTTTCTGAATATGTAGAAACCAGTGTTTTTGGTGTATAAATCGCGGAATCTAGACTATGCTAATTCGTGACTCTTTGAATGTTTGTGAGGAGGTGGCTGATGGCTCCAGTAACCAATCGCGTGCGTGTGAGTGTGCCGGCCACCAGCGCCAATCTTGGCTCTGGTTTCGACACGGTTGGTCTCGCGCTCGACTATCACGACGAACTCGTCTTCACGTTGAACGACGACCCCGCCGATGGTATCGCCCACGTCATCATTCATGGCGAAGGTGAGAGCACCTTGCCGCGCGACGAAACACACTTGGTTGTTTCCACCTTCCGCCGCGCGTGCGCCACGTTCGGCTTAGGCAAGCTCGGTTTTACACTTGAGGCGACGAACAACATCCCCCAGGCGCGAGGCATGGGCTCCTCCGCAGAGGCCATTGTGGCCGGTATTGCGGCTGCTGCTGCTTTCGCGCACGACGGCGAGCTGAACCGTTCGGCCATTTTTGATATGGCCGCTCGTCTGGAGGGGCACCCCGACAATGTGGCTCCGGCTGTGTTTGGCGGGCTGACGGTGAGTTGGGATTTCAGAATGCCTGAAGGCGTCGGCTCCGTGTCGATTCCTGATGGCGAGCCATTGCATACCGGCTTTCACGCGGTGAATTACCCCGTTTCCCCGGCCATCACCGCAGCCGTATTCGTGCCGGATTATGAGCTGTCCACCGAGCAGGCGCGCCGTGCCCTGCCTGCTGAAGTGCCGTATCACGACGTGATATATAACGTCTCGCGGGTTGGGCTGCTTCCTGCTGCAATGAACCCGTCCCAGTCCACTATCGACCCCAACGCCCTGCTGTATGTGGCCACGCAAGACAAATTACACCAGCCCTACCGTGCCACGCTTATGCAACCATCCGCCGATCTGATCGCGTCCTTCCGTGCGCAAGGATACGCGGCCGCAGTCTCCGGCGCTGGCCCGTGCGTGCTGGTATTGCATCATGGTGACGCCCGCGCCGCCATCGATGCCCTCGCCGCACCTCAGCTCGCCTCCGGCCACTGGAACGTCCTTCACCTCCCCATCAACACCAAAGGCGTCGAAATCACGCGCGCATAACACGAGGGATGGGTATGACTATGAGTATTCCGCTGATTCTGGCTTCCAAGTCCAAGCCGCGTCGCGACGTGCTGTTCGCCGCCGGTGTGTGCCCCACGATTCGCGTGTCGCATGTGGACGAACCTAGGGCGCTTGAAACAGCCGCCGCGCAAGCCGGTGTCGATGTGTCCGAGCTGAAGGTGGAGCAGCGAGTGCAGATCTTGGCCGAAGCTAAAGCCCAAGCCGTGCACGAGGCATATCGTGACGTTGCTGCCACAGCCGCTGCGGCCACTGGGGAGCGTATCGTTGGCTATCCTCTGCGTGCCGATATATTACTGCAAGAACAGCAGGAACAAGCCGTCAACCAAGCGGAGAATATCGATTATTCCTCTGCGCCAATCGCCACCACCCGCGACTTCTCCGGCATTGCATTCCCCACCGTCACCGAGCCGATTAACGCCACTTCAAATGGAGATCTACCCAGCCTTACCTGCGCCCAAGTCGGCCCGCTGATTCTTGGCTGTGATTCCATGTTTTTGTTCGAGGGCGAATGCTATGGAAAGCCACACAGCGCCGAGGTCGCGCGCGAACGCCTGAAGCGCATGCGTGGCAATATGGGCGAACTGTGGACAGGGCATTGCCTCATTGACTTCGCTTCTAGGCGCTTGGTGCGCGGAGCCAGTAGAGCAAAGGTGCATTTTTCCAACTATTCCGACAGTGACATCGAACGCTATATCGCCACCGGCGAGCCGCTGGAAGTGGCTGGTTCCTTTACTTTGGAAGGCTTTGGTGGTGCGTTCATCGACCGCATCGAGGGTGACCCCAGCGGCATTATCGGCCTGAGCTTGCCGCTGGTGCGAGAGCTTGCCGCCGAGCTGAATATCGCATGGCCTGACTTGTGGAACATTGCTTCGCCGCTTGCCCCGCCAGCCGAAGGCAAGGCCGCAGGAGCCTCGCATGCCGGCATCGAACCGCCGAAAGAGAACGTGCACCAGCCAGGCGACGGATGGATTGATTGCGCGTGTGGCCGCAAGCATTGGGGTATCAACGGCGCCTCCGGCGTGCTACTCGCGCGTCGTGACCTGAACACCGGCCAAGTCACCCATGTGGTGATGCAACACCGTGCCATGTGGTCGGCGGAAGGCGGCACTTGGGGCATCCCTGGTGGCGCGACGGCTGATGGTGAAAGCCCTATCGAGGGTGCGTTGCGAGAAAGCTATGAGGAAGCGAACATCACTCCGGAGGACATTGAGGTGGTCGGCTCCTACCGCGAGGATCATGGTTCGTGGGGCTACACCACCGTGTTCGCGTTCGAGAAGCCTGGCCACACTGTCATACCCAAAGCCAACGATGACGAAAGCATGGAGATTGAGTGGGTGCCTATCGAACGTGTGGCCGAGCTGAAGTTGCTCACCGCCATGCGCACTGACTGGCCGCGTTTTGCTGCGCGGCTTGCGTCGCTCGCTGCCGAACGTGCATGACTGTGGCAAGATTTCTCGACTTCGCACTTCAGGCTTCGCTCACTTGCGTTCACTTCGCTCGAAATAACAGTGAGCAGGTATGTTATTTCGAGCGGAGCGGGGCGCAGGCGAGAAATCCTACGCAAGTAGCTAAGTCTATGGGCTAGCTATAGGCAAGGTTTATAGCGTCCCCCGCGCGTCGTAATGAGCGTGCGGTAGCGTGTCGTACCATGTGCAGATTACTGGGATACGCCACGGCGGGCTTTAACTTAAGCCTCGAGGCTATCCTAGGGGAGCAAAGTTTGCACGCTTTTCTCGACATGAGCCGCATTCATAACGACGGCTGGGGTTGTGCGGCATTATGCAACCCGCCCGAAACTCCAAATCTTGATGATGGTGGTGCACTGTCTCCAGAAACCGGCGTCAAACTTTATAAAACCACGATGGCTGCGCGCTACGACCCGCTGTTTGGCGAGTTGACGAGTGAACCAGCGCGAGGCGCCCTATGGCATTTGCGGCTCGCATCCTCCAATTTGCCGCTAATCATGGAAAATCAGCAGCCATTCTTTGCTAACGGGCTGAGTTTTATTCACAACGGCGATATTTCTGATTCGCATGGTCGCAACATTGTTGACAATAAGCAATATCCAGTCAATCACAGCGCATTCCTGTCCACTGGCGGGCGCTCGGATTCCGCGATTTTCTTCGCCATCATTCTCGAATATCTTGGTTTCGGCTACGAGTTGGACGAGGCTGTGGCACAGGCTGTGCGTGAACTGCGTCAGGCGTATCCGAAGTCGAGCTACAACTGCATGATTCAGACGCAAGATCGATTTATTGCGCTGAACGCTGCTGGACGTGAACGCACGTCGTCGCGTATCGTCGAGATTTACGAGGAATACGGCGAGGGCGCGAAAGCCGCCGATTATCGCGTGATGCGCTATCGTGCGCTGGTGGACGAGCATGGCGCAGCAGCTGGGGTTATGGTCGCTTCATCCGGTTTTGACCAGCCTGAAGTCGATGGGTGGTGCGAGTTGGGCAACAATCAGATGGTTGTCGCCTCAAACCGCACCGGCGAATGGACTATCCGCGAAATCTGACGAACGCAGACTGGTCGTACTGGAGGAAGGCGCACGAAGGTACGTCGACTTCAGCGGCAACAAAGAAGATACTCCATCAATCAACTCAATGCTGTATCGACAACTTCGGAGGCCTCTTCCAGCACCTTGTCCAGCGCTTCTGGAGAAGTGAAGGACTCGGCGTAGACCTTGTAGATGTTCTCGGTGCCGGAGGGGCGGGCGGCGAACCAGTTGTCGGCCGTGGTCACCTTCAGGCCGCCGATCTTGGCGTGGTTGCCCGGCGCCTCGGTGAGCTTGGCGGTGATGTCTTCGCCGGCCAGTTGGGTGGCCGTCACGTCGTCGCCGCTCAGCGACGCGAACTTCTGCTTTTGCTCCAGTGTGGTCGGCGTGTCGACGCGCTTGTACCAGCTTTCGCCGAAGCGCTCCACTTGGGATTGGTGCAGTTCGGCTGGGTTCTTGCCTGTCTTGGCGGTGATTTCCGCCGCGAGCAGATCGGGAATCAAGCCGTCCTTGTCGGTGGTCCATACGCGCCCGTCATGACGCAGGAAGCTCATGCCGGAGCTTTCCTCGCCGCCGAACGCGACTTCGCCCTTGAACAGCGGGTCGACGAACCACTTGAAGCCCACCGGCACCTCGACCAGCTTGGCGTTAATGGAAGCGGCCACGCGGTCGATCAGCGAGGAGCTCACCAAGGTCTTGCCGATGCCCGCGCCGACCGGCCAGTCGGGGCGGTTGCCGCCGAAGAGGTATTCCACGCACACGGCGATGTAATGGTTCGGATTCATAACCCCCCAGTTCGGGCAGACGATGCCGTGGCGGTCGGCATCCGGGTCGGTGCCGCCTACTAGGTCGTACTTGTCCCACGCGCCGGCGTTGAGCGAATCGACTAAGCCCTTCATGGCATAGGGCGACGAGGGGTCCATACGAATCTTGCCGTCGTGGTCGATGGTCATGAAGCGCCAGGTCGGGTCGACTTCGGGGCGCACCACGTCGATGGAAAGCCCATAAACCTCGTTCATTAGCGGCCAGTAATTCACCGACGCGCCCCCCAGAGGGTCGATGCCCAGGCGCACGCCGGAGGAGCGAATCACATCGAAGTCGATGACGTTCTTAAGGTCGCGCACATAATGGTCTCGATAATCGAAACGCTCCACCAAATCGGACTTGACGGCTTCCTCGAACGGCACGCGCTTGATGTTCCTGAAGCCGGCGAGCAGTTCGTTTGCGCGGTCGGCGATCGCGTTGGTTACGTCGGACGGCGCGGGGCCGCCAGTGACAGGATCGTATTTGAAGCCGCCGTCGGTGGGCGGGTTGTGCGAGGGGGTGACCACGATGCCATCGGCCAGTCCCTCACCACTGAAGCGCTGGGTGCCGTCCGCTGCGCGGTTGTGTGTCAGAATCGCCTGGGAGACGACCGGCGTGGGGGTGAAGTCGTCGCGTGCGTCAATGCGCACCATCACGCCATTGGCGACCAACACTTCGACCGCGGTTTTGAATGCCGGCTCGCTTAAGGCGTGGGTGTCACGGCCGATATACAGCGGGCCGGTCACGCCGGCTTTCTTGCGGTATTCCGCGATGGCTTGGGTGATGGCGACGATATGCGCCTCGTTGAACGAGGTTTTCAGTGATGAGCCGCGGTGGCCGGACGTGCCGAATGAGACGTGCTGTTCGGGAACTTCAGGGTCGGGGACGACGTCGTAATACTTTCCGATGACCTCGTCGACATTGATCAGATCTGCTGGGGTGGCGGGCTGTCCCGCATTATTTGCAACCATATCGCCGATTGTACGCTACGGTGTGCGTCACATGCACGTGTACGGCTAGCCATTGTCGCTTTCATTGCTTGCATTGTGGAGGGTTGGCTCGGGCACGCGCACACATAAAGCGCGTTTTTCCACGTCGAAGCGTATGTGTTTTGTCTTGCCTAGCATATCCCCGTCTACTTGTGCCAAGGCTGGTTTTTCTAGTATTAATTCGGCCATAACTCCTTGAATCTGGTCAACAGTGGAGTTAGTGGACAGCGGGCTTTGCTCTGCTTTGCCGGTGATGGTTTGGTGCACCACGTCGCCAAACAGGTTTGCCCAGCCGATAATACCTCCTGACGTATCGATTACTTCAAAATCGAGGATACCGTCGTCCCAAGCGGCCAGTGGCATCAGCGAAAACATGGGAATCTGCCCGCAGTTGCCAGCCATGAAGGTACGGAAGGTTACATCTTTTGTGGAATGTGTGCTGCCATTGGTGCTGGTAATGGTCACTGTGCCGCGATATTTGGGGGTGAACAGGTTTTTTACAGCTCCTACAAAGTAGGCCATCCAACTGATATTTTTCTTCAGTTCAGGGTCGGTGTCGTCAATCATTGCCGCATCAAAGCCCACGCCAGCGATGATAAGGAAAGCGTGCCCGTGGTCCTCTTCTGGGCGATCAAGTATTGTTAAGCGCCCCATATCCACATTGCGCGAACCATGCGAGGTGGCCACGGTGAGTGCGGCATCAATGTCGTCCACAGGAATGCCCATATTGCGGGCAAATAGATTGCCGGTGCCAATCGGCACAATGCCGAGTGCGTGCCCGCTGCCTGACAGTGCACTAGCCACTGTGCGCACCGTGCCGTCTCCACCGACAGCCACCACTACATCTGCGCCATGTTCCAATGCTTCCAACGCACACGCACGCCCATCCTTGTCAAGGCGAGTGTCAATAAACTCAACATCGTTGAAACCATGCTGTTCGCAGAACTGTTTGATATGCGCCCGATGTGCGGCTGCCTGTGGTTTTGAAGGGTTGATAATAAAAGCGTATTTCACCTTGTCGTTATTGCGCTTGTCCAGTACTGTGGCCAGTTTGCGGCGTCTATACGCGCGCATGGCGATAAGCGTGAACGCGGCCGCTGCTGCAATGGCGGCGACAATCACGATGATGATGAACACTGGTCGGGGCATGGTTCCTATTCTTGCCCAGAAGCAGCTCGGATGAGGTGCTTCTGTGATGAATCCCCTCCAATCCTGCACGAACCGCGCGGCCAGCGTCGCGGCGCGGCACTAGGCTTAGGGTTCATGCTTGATATTCAATTTATTCGTGAACATGCCGATATCGTCAAGGAATCCCAGCGTAAGCGCGGTGAGTCGGTCGAGCTCGTTGATGAGGTGCTCACTTCTGACGAAACGCGCCGCACTGCGCTGAAGGAATATGAGACAGCCCGTGCTCAGCAGAAGGAAATTGGCAAGAAAGTAGCCACTGCCCCCGCTGACGAGAAAGCCAAACTAATCGCCGAAACTAAGGAGTTGAGCGAAAAGGTCGCGCAATACAAGGCCACTGCCGACACCGCGAGCGAAGAATACACCACGGCCATGTGGAAGTTGTCGAACATCGTTGAGGATGAGGCGCCAGAAGGTGGCGAAGACGACTATGTTGTCGTCAAGAAAGTTGGCCAAATTCGTGACTTTGCTGCCGAGGGCTTCGAGCCGAAGGATCATCTCGCGTTGGGCGAGGGCGTGGCTGGCATCGATATGCGCCGCGGTGTTAAGGTGAGCGGTTCGCGTTTCTACTTCCTGCGTGGCGCGGTGGCGCGTATGCAAATTGCCATGCTCACGATGGCCGTCGATCAGGCCGAGGAACACGGCTTCACGCTGGCCATCACCCCCACGCTGGTGCGCCCTGAGGTGATGCGCGGCACCGGCTTCCTCAATTCTCACTCCGACGAGATTTACCGTCTGCGCGAGCCGGATGAGCAGTATTTGGTTGGCACTTCCGAGGTGGCGCTTGCTGGTATGCATGCCGATGAGATTCTCGACTTGAGCAGCGGCCCGTTGCGCTATTGCGGATGGAGTTCCTGCTACCGCCGTGAGGCCGGAGCCGCCGGCAAAGATACTGCTGGTATCATCCGCGTGCATCAATTCGACAAGGTGGAGATGTTCGTCTACACCAAGCAGGAGAACGCACACAAGGAGCATGAGCACCTGCTGGCTATGGAGCAGGAGATGCTTGCCAAGGTGGAGGTGCCATACCGCATCATTGACACCGCTGCCGGCGATCTTGGTTCTTCCGCCGCGCGTAAGTTCGACTGCGAGGCATGGGTGCCGACGCAGGGCAAATACCGCGAGTTGACATCCACCTCGAACTGCACTGAATATCAGGCCCGTCGCCTGAACATTCGTGAGCGCGATGAAGATGGCTCGACCCGCCCAGTTTCCACTCTGAACGGCACGTTGGCCACCACCCGTTGGCTTGTCGCCATCATGGAAAACCATCAACAAGCCGACGGCTCTATCGAAATCCCCAAGGCCATGCGCCCCTACATGGGTGGCAAGGAAGTCATTGAGCCCACCAAGTGGGAAGCCTGATTGATATTGCGTTTTGTATCTGCGGATACACACCCGTGTGCTCGGGAATGTAGTTGCGGTTGTTCGTGTTTGGCTGATATGAAATGCGATATAACGGAGGGGAAGGGTATCTGTACAATGAGCAGTTGTACTCGTTGTTGTGACGGGTGTGCATGGATAGGTGTCCGAGCGGTCTAAGGAGACGGTCTTGAAAACCGTTGAGGCGCAAGTCTCCGCGAGTTCGAATCTCGCCCTATCCGCCGAGCCGTGAAGCGCACAGCCCTGTGGGCTGTGCGTAGGCGAGGCCTGAGTGAGGCGATAGCCGAACGAAGGTAATGTTGAGTCCGGCTTTGCCGGTCAGAAATTGCTGATCGAGCCGTGAAGCGCACAGCCCTGTGGGTTGTGCGTAGGCGAGGCCTGAGTGAGGCGGCCTTCAAATTTCAATCATGCGATGAATGTGCGATGAATGTAACGCTATTGCGTGCAAAAAAATATCGTTTTCTACCATCAAGCGCACACAATATGAGACCAAACCGCACAACCTGCGTAAGAACAGAAAAGGTGGGGGTGTCCTTGTATATTGTGAGGCAGGTCACAAACGATTGCAGCAGGCGGCCGCAAAGCCCGTTGTCGTAATCATCGGCCGAACGTGTACCACATTCCAATCTCGATTGAGGAGGATCGAAAGTGGCGGAAACGAAGAAACCGACCCCTGAGGCCAAGCAGGCCGCAGCCGAAGCGGAAGTCGACGCTCTGGTAAAGAAGGGCTTGAAGGCTCTCGAAGAATTTGAACAGCTTAATCAAGAACAGGTCGATCATATTGTCGCCAAGGCTTCTGTGGCAGCGCTGAACAAGCATCTTGTGCTCGCTAAGATGGCCGTGGACGAGACTGGCCGAGGGCTTGTGGAAGATAAGGCCACCAAGAATATCTTCGCCTGCGAGCACATCACTAATTACTTGTCAGGCCAGAAGACGGTGGGCATCATTCGCGAAGACGACGTGATGGGCATTGATGAAGTTGCCGAGCCGGTCGGTGTGGTCGCTGGTGTCACCCCAGTCACCAACCCCACTTCCACCGCCATTTTCAAGTCGTTGATTGCGCTTAAAACCCGCTGCCCGATTGTGTTTGGTTTCCATCCAGGCGCTCAGAAGTGCTCGGTTGAAGCGGCTAAGATTGTGCGCGACGCGGCCATCGAAGCCGGCGCGCCAGACAACTGCATCCAGTGGATTGAACACCCTTCCATTGAAGCCACCGGCGCTCTGATGAAGCATGACGGCATTGCCACCATCCTCGCCACCGGCGGCCCAGGCATGGTTAAGGCCGCGTATTCTTCCGGCAAGCCTGCTTTGGGCGTGGGTGCGGGCAACGCTCCGGCCTACGTCGACACGGACGTGGACATCGTGCGCGCCGCCAACGATTTGGTGCTCTCCAAGCACTTCGATTACGGCATGATTTGCGCCACTGAACAGGCTATTGTTGCTCACAAAGATGTTTATAAGGATCTCATTGCAGAGCTAAAGGCTCGCAAGGCCTACTTTGTTAACAAGGAAGAGAAGGCCAAACTGGAGCAATACATGTTTGGTTGTGTTGCAGGCAGTGGCGAAAAGCCAGTGCTTAACTCTGTGGTGCCGGGCAAGTCCCCGCAATATATCGCCAAGGCTGCAGGCTTTGAGATTCCTGCTGACGCGACGATTCTCGCCGCCGAATGCAAGGAAGTTTCCGACAATGAGCCGCTTACTCACGAGAAGCTTGCCCCTGTTCAGGCCGTGCTCAAGGCCGATAGCAAGGAACAGGGCTTCGAGATGGCCGAGCAGATGTTGAAGCTTGGTGCTGGTCACACCGCCGCCATTCACACCAACAATCAGGATTTGGTGCGCGAATACGGCCAGCGTATGCACGCATGCCGCATCATCTGGAACCAGCCAAGCTCGCTGGGTGGTATCGGCGACATCTACAACTCCATTGCCCCCTCGCTCACCTTGGGCTGCGGCTCGTACGGTGGCAACTCTGTATCTGGCAACGTTCAGGCTGTCAACCTCATCAACATCAAGCGCATCGCTCGGAGGAACAACAACATGCAGTGGTTCAAGATCCCGGCAAAGACCTACTTTGAGCCGAACGCCATCAAGTATTTGCGTGACATGTACGGCATTGAGAAGGCCGTCATTGTGTGCGACAAGGTGATGGAGCAGCTTGGTGTTGTTGACAAGATCATCGACCAGCTGCGCGCTCGCGCCAACCGTGTCACCTTCCGCATCATCGATTACGTCGAGCCGGAGCCTTCCGTCGAGACGGTCGAGAAGGGCGCCGAAATGATGCGCGAGGAGTTCGAGCCGGACACGATCATCGCGGTCGGCGGCGGCTCGCCGATGGACGCGGCTAAAATCATGTGGCTGCTGTACGAGCACCCAGAAATCGCCTTCTCTGACGTGCGCGAGAAGTTCTTCGACATCCGCAAGCGCGCCTTTAAGATTCCGCCGCTGGGCAAGAAAGCCAAGCTGGTGTGCGTGCCGACTTCCTCCGGCACAGGTTCTGAAGTGACGCCGTTCGCTGTGATCACCGATCACAAGACCGGATACAAGTATCCGATCACCGATTACGCGCTCACCCCGTCCGTCGCCATCGTCGACCCAGTGTTGGCGCGTACCCAGCCGAAGAAGCTTGCTTCCGACGCCGGTTTCGATGCCCTCACCCACTCGATGGAAGCCTATGTGTCTGTCTATGCCAACGACTTCACCGACGGCATGGCGTTGCACGCGGCCAAGCTTATTTGGAACAATCTGGCCGAATCTGTCAATGGCGAGCCTGGCTTGGCCAAGACTGAAGCGCAAGAAAAGATGCACAATGCCGCCACGATGGCTGGCATGGCTTTCGGTTCGGCGTTCCTTGGTATGTGCCACGGTATGTCCCACACGCTGGGCGCGTTGTTGCATATCGCGCACGGTCGCACGAACTCCATCCTGCTGCCGTATGTGATTCGTTACAATGGCCAGATTCCTGATGAGCCGACCAGCTGGCCGAAGTACAACAAGTACATTGCGCCCGAACGCTATCAGGAGCTCGCGAAGAATCTCGGCATCGACCCAGGCAAGACCCCTGCTGAAGGTGTCGAAAACTTGGCAAAGGCTGTTGAAGATTATCGTGACAACAAGCTCGGCATGAATAAGAGCTTCAAGGATTGCGGTGTGGATGAGGAGCACTTCTGGTCCATTCTTGATCAGGCTGGTATGCGTGCCTATGAAGATCAGTGCGCGCCTGCCAACCCGCGTATCCCGCTGATTAACGACATGAAGGACATTGCTGTGGCTGCATACTACGGCGTCTCTCAGGCCGAAGGCCACAAGATTCGCGTTCAGCGCGAAGGTGAGGCCGCTACCGAGGAGGCTTCTGAGCGCAGCTGATATAGTTCGCGTTGCCTATATGTAAGCAATCGGGTTCTGATTCTTGTTGAAGAATTGGGGCCCGATTATTTTTTGGGTCTTGTGCTTTCATGTATCGATTCGCTACAGTTAAGCGGGTTGTAATATGAAAAGCACGACAGGTGACAAAGCTATGGTTGACAAACGACTCTTTCGACTGGCTCCAGGTATTGGCCGACTGATTGTAGGAAAAGTGATATGCCTGTGGATTGGGTTGCTGGCGAACATAGGCTTCATGGTGACGCTGGTTGCGCTGTTAAGTGGTGTGCTGTTTGCAGACAGTCCCAAGTCTTCCCAGCTTGTCCGCGTGCTGTATGTGTGTGTGCTTGTTGCGTGCATAATGATTCGTTACGCTTGCACCGTTATGGCCACTCGTTTAGGCACTGAGGCTTCAGGGCGCGTTAAACTTGCTTTGCGTGTAAAGCTGTATCGCAAAATGCTTGCGCTAGGCCCTTCTTACGCTGCTAGGGTGAACACTTCCGATGTTGTGCAGTCAGCTGGCGAAGGTATTGAGCAAATTCAGAGTTTTTTTGAATTATTTCTGCCGCAGTTGGTGTACGCGGTGTTGGCGCCCCTTACCCTGTTTGTTGTTATTGCGCCGCTGAATATTCCCACAGCGTTAACATTGTTGGTGTGCGCGCCGCTGATTGTACTGATTGTTGGTCTGGTGGCAATGAGTGCCGCTCGCGCGTTCAAACGCTATTGGGGGCGTTACACCGATATGGGTGCGGCTTTTCTTGACAATCTGCAAGGCTTGGAAACGCTCAAATCGTTTGATGTAGATGATCGTGCTGCAGTTGAAATGGACGAAAAGGCTGAAGCCTTCCGCGTGATGACGATGCGTGTGTTGCAGATTCAGTTGCGTTCGCTGTCTGCGATGGATCTGGTGGCCTATGGTGGCACCGCGGCGGGTATTGGCGTGGCTCTGTGGCAATATATGCATCCCAGTGCTTCGGTCGTGCCGCTGGATTTGGGCGGCGTATTGCTGATTGTGCTGCTGTCTGCTGACTTCTTCATCCCCTTACGGCAGCTCGGTTCTTACTTCCACATGGCTATGAATGGGATGACTTCCACCAAACGCATTTTTGCGTTGCTTGACGCGCCTGAGCCAGCGCGTGGTGTGCAGGAATTGCCTGCTGATGCAGCTTCTCAGCAGGTGGTGTTCGATAAGGTGTCGTTTACGTATCCTGACATTGAACAACCAGCGTTGCGCGGTGTGTCATTCGCGGCAAAACCTAGTGAACTTACCGCCATTGTGGGCGTATCGGGTTCTGGTAAGTCAACAACGGCGGCGTTGTTGACTGGAGTGCGCACCGGTTATGACGGGTCACTTTCTATTGGCGGAGTGGAACTTTCAGCATTGTCAAGCCCAGCGCTGTCGCGTGCCGTTACACTGGTTGGGGCTCGCAGTCATCTCTTCGCAGGCACAGTGCGTGAGAATTTGCTGATGGCCAACCCTGAAGCGAGTGACGAGGCATTGTGGGATGCACTCAAGCGCGCACGCATTGATGATGTTGTGCGAGCAGAAGAATCCGGTCTTGACTTTCTTATTGAGCCGGATGCAGCCAACCTGTCAGGCGGTCAACGTCAACGCATCGCCATAGCGCGTGCGCTGTTGCATGACAGTGCAATATATGTTTTCGACGAAGCGACCAGCAGTGTAGATATTGACAGCGAATCGTTAATTCTCGAAGCAATTCATGATTTGGCACAAGTTCATGGCAAAACGGTGATTATGATTACTCACCGCATGGCTAATGCTGAGAAGGCTGGGCAAATCGCGGTATTTGCAGGTGGGCGAATCGCTGAAACTGGTACGCATGCTGAGCTTATGGCAGCGCAAGGTGCGTATGCTGAGCTATACACCGCGCAACGTGATATCGAAACTATTGTGCCGGTTCGTCAAGCAGTGAGCCAAGTAAGCCAGAGCACGAGCTTGGAAACCTTGAATGGGAATCAAATCGACAGCTATCCGCCTTATCAGCAAACAACTCAACCAGATGCCAAACCCTATGCGATTATTGGGCGCCTACTTGTCCAAGCGCGCCCGCTTGCAGGGCTGATGATTGCTGCGTGTGTAACCGGAATTCTCGGTCACCTTGCCGCCACATTCCTGCCTGTATTTGCCATTGTTGCGCTGTTTTCATTGACGGGTGTTTCAGTGTGGTCGATGGGCGCGCCGTTGGCTCTCATCTTGATGCTGATATGTGCGCTGATGCGCGGTGTCATGCGATATATCGAACAGTATCTCAACCACAATGTTGCTTTCCGTCTGCTTGCGTTACTGCGCTCCAAAGCCTTCGCGGCGCTACGGCGCCTTGCTCCAGCGAAACTCGCCGGTCATGGTAAAGGTGACCTTATCTCCGCACTTACCACTGACGTGGAACTGCTTGAGATCTTCTTTGCGCACACGATTTCTCCAGTGGTTATTGCTGTAGTTACCACGATTGTTTGTGCTGTTGCGCTTGTTTTGCTTAACCCGTGGATGGCGCTGCTGTTGGTCGCTTCCCATCTGGTGATTGGTGTGATTGTGCCAAAATATTTCGCCTCAGGTGTGCGTTATCTTGGCCCAGCTATTCGTTCTCAAGCCAGCAGTTTAGACGACGTTATGCTTGACGACATGCGCGGCCTTGGTGAAATCATTAGCCTTGGGTGCGGCGCTGAACGCCTTGCTCGCATTTCGCGCGACAGTGAGCAATTGCAGTCAAGTCATGACAAACTCAGCCGTGTTAGCGGGCGATTTGCTGCTATCGGTGGCATGCTGGTATTGGTGTTGACAGTGTTGGCGGCGTATACGTGCATGTATTTGGGTGATTTCGCTGTGTTTGATGCCACCACAGTCGCTGCGCTGACAACGGCATTCGTGTTGTTTGCCAGCTCCTTCGGCCCCACTATGGCGCTCGCTGCGTTGCCTGCCAGCCTCGCGCAGGCTATTGCAGCAGCGCGTCGCTTGTTTACGTTGATGGACGAGGCTCCTGCCGTTATCGAACAGGGCAAGGCCAAGCCAAAATATCAGGGCATGCGCTGTGATGATGTCACATTCGCATACCCGAATACGTTAGACAAGCCAGTGCTTGCCGGTTTCTCGCTTGACGTTCCGTCCCGCGGTGTGCTTGGTGTGCAAGGGGCGTCAGGTCGCGGCAAGTCTACTATGCTGAAGCTGCTTATGCGCTATTGGGATCCGCAATCGGGCACGGTGAGCATGTCGGGCACGCCGCTGCCTGATGTTGACTCGCATCACCGCCGTCACGTGCAGGTTGTGATGAGCCAAGAAACGCATCTGTTCGATGGAGCGATCCGCGACAATCTTCTGATTGCTTTGCCAGCGCATGACGTTGTTGCGCAGGAAGCAGAAACACTTGAAGCTCGTATGCGTCAAGCATGTAGCAAGGCTTCCGTTCTTGACTTCATCGATGCTTTGCCAGATGGATTTGATACTCAAGTGGGCGAACTTGGCGACCGCCTGTCTGAAGGTGAACGTCAGCGTATTGGCTTGGCCCGTGTCTTTTTGCGCAATGCTGACCTGATGCTCTTCGACGAGCCGACTAGCCGCCTCGACGCGCTCAACGAGGCTATCATTCTTAAATCCATCGCCGCTCTTGCGAGTGGCGGTGAAGAGGCGATGCAAGCAGGCGGTGATTGTGCTCAAGACGCACAACCCTCAACTAAGGCGGTGATTCTCGTCTCTCACCGCGAATCCGCCATGCGTATCGCTGACACAATACTGAAATGGTGATTGCAATAGGGGAGAGGCACAAAGCTACAATATGTGGAAGTGAGATGAATATCCCAATACGGTAAATAAAGGAACTTGCATGGTCACCAACCCAACCAATCCAATCAACCCTGCCAATGTGCCCGACATCACGCTCACCGACGGCAATCACATCCCGCAAATCGGCCTTGGCGTGTTGCGCATCGACGACGAAGCTGTGGTGCCTGTGGTCGGCAGCGCTCTAGAAGCCGGATATCGCCACATCGACGGCGCGGCCGGATATAACAACGAGGGCGGCGTGGGGCGCGCGCTGGCCGAGGCCGGCTATCTCACGGGTGAGAAGCGCAAGCGCTTGTGGGTCACCACCAAACTGCGCGATTCCGAGCAGGGTTACGATTCCGCACTCAAGGCGTTCGACAGGCAGCTCGGCTTGCTACAACTCGACTATGTGGACATGTACATGATTCACTGGCCCACGCCGTTCGACTGGCGTTCCGACGAGACCTGGCGGGCGTTCGTCAAACTTCGTGAAGAAGGACTGGTCAAGACCTTAGGTGTATGCAATTTTTTGCCTGAGCATTTAGAGAAACTGTACGCTCAAATCGGCGAATATCCAGCCGTCAACCAAATCGAATTGCACCCCACATGGCAGCAGCGCCAAGTGGTTGCATTCTGTAAAGAACATGGCATTGCAGTGGAAGCGTATTCGCCGATGGCTCGCGGCGCTGACCTCAACGCAGGCAATGGCGTTATTGAGCAGATTGCCGCCGCCCATCATGTCAGTGCTGCCCAGGTGATTCTGCGTTGGCATGTTGAAAACGGCACCATTATTATCCCTAAGTCTGTGCATGCTGAGCGTCAGAGAGAAAATCTCGACCTGTTCTCGTTTGCGCTGGATACTGACGAACATGCCGCCATTGATGCGCTCGACAGTTCCACCCGCGCTGGTCATGATCCGCTGACCTTCATCTATGCGTAAGGCGCGTGAGATGAGATGAACCGCCGCTCGCACTTCTCTCGACGCCGTTTCAATCCGTCCAGTCCGATGGGACGCTTGTGTATTCTCGTGTTGGCCGCAGTGATCGCTGGCGTGGGGGCGGGGTTGGTGCTGCCGCACCTAAGCCCCACAGTGGCTGAAGTGACAGGCCAGTACACCGCAACTGGTTCTGCTGCGGACGCACTGAACAAGTTGACGGTGGAAGATAATCGAAGCGCTGCGACATATGACCGAGACCTGTTCGGCTTCCGTCAAACCGACGACGACGGCGACGGTTGCGACGTGCGCGAACAGATTCTGACGCGTGATTTGAAGAACGTTGCCTACACATACGCCGGTTCTTGTACGGTCGCCTCCGGCACGCTTGACGACCCGTACACCGGCGAAACCATCCAGTTCATGCGCGGGCAGCGCACTAGTCAAGCTGTGCAGATTGACCATGTGGTCGCCCTCGAAAATGCTTGGAAATCGGGCGCCGACCAGTGGAGCACGGCCGAGCGATATCGTTTCGGCAACGACCCCTATAACTTGCTGGCGGTGGACGGCCCTGCCAATCTGGATAAGGGGTCCGCCTCTGCTGCCTACTGGCTGCCCACCAACGCCAGCTATCGGTGCGATTACGTGGCGCGTCAGATCGGCGTGAAAACGAAATATTCCCTCAGCGTCACGTCCAACGAAAAAGACGCCATGCTCGCGGTGCTCCACTCCTGCCCCGCCCACCCCCTGCCAAGCGAGTAGCGCAACTGTCATTTCAGGTTAGGAGTGTGCGGGTTCCTAAATGGCAATGAGGGGGTATTCGCTCTACAGCGCTGCTGCACTACACTGTCGCCTCACTATGAGCAATACAAACAGTACAAGCAATTCAAACAAGCCAAGCAGCACAGACAAGCCAAGTGGCACAAGCAGCAGCACAAAGCCTGAATGCGCCACGCGGCACATGACATCAGCTACACAACGCATCCCAGCTGAAGATCACGCGCTCGCCAGCCTGCTCGGTCCCGCGTTCGTCGCTGCTGTCGCATATGTCGGCTTGCCGTCTGGTCACGCTGGTGCCCGGCTTGGTGGTGCTCTGGTTTGCGCACAGCCCCACAGAGGCTCTGGTGATTAGTCAGGTGGTGCTTTCGATTGGCATTCCGTTTGCGATCGTGCCGCTGATGCGCTACACGCGCGATAAAACCATTATGGGCAAATGGGCGAACGGCTTGTTGCAACATGTAGTGTTCATTGTTATCGCCGTAGCGATTATCGCTTTGAATGTGTTGCTGATCGTGCTGACCCTCAGCGGTCAGGCGTGAGCTATTCTTAGGGGAGGAGACATCAAGGAGAATAGTAAATGCAACAACAGCATGATGCCGCCCACACGCTGGCTGCTCAGCCGCTGAACCGCCCCGAGGAGATGCGTGCGATTCGTCAGGCTATGGACGAGGGCAAGAACCCCCTCATTGCCACCGATGTGCCGCGCTGGGAGGATCAGGTTGGTATCAGCCGCATCGTGAACCGCCGCGTGCTTGAGTTCGAGGTGCTGCCCACGCCGGCGCAAGTGTTGGCGGAACTGCCCTTAAGTGAATCAGCCCAGGAGATTGTCGCCTATTCGCGTGATGAGATTCGCGCGTGCCTGTATGGCCAGGATGATCGCCTGCTGGTGATCGTCGGCCCCTGTTCGGTGCATGACCCAGCGGCTGCGCTTGATTATGCGCGTCGTCTCGCGCATCTGAAGGACGAGCTGGGGGAGCAGTTGCTCATCATCATGCGCGTGTATTTTGAAAAGCCGCGCACCACCGTGGGGTGGAAGGGGCTGATCAACGACCCTGATATCGACGGCAGTTGCAATATCCGCAAAGGCTTGCTGTTGGCGCGACGCACGTTGCTTGATGTGTTGGATGTTGGGCTTGCGGTGGCCACCGAGTTTTTGGAGCCCACCAGTCCGCAGTTCATTTCCGACGCGGTCAGCTGGGGGGCGATTGGCGCGCGCAACACCGAAAGCCAGGTGCACCGCCAGTTGGCAAGCGGCCTGTCCATGCCCATCGGGTTCAAGAACGCCACGGATGGTTCGATTACGGCGCCCGCCGATTCATGCCTAGCTTCCGCTGGGCAGCACACGTTCTTCGGCGTCGACCACATGGGGCGTGCCGCAGTGGTCAAGACCTTGGGCAACCCGGACTGTCATGTGGTGTTGCGCGGCTCGACATCCGGGCCGAATTACAGCGCGAAGGATGTCGCGGCGACGCTTGAGGCCATCCGTTCGCGCGTGCCGGCGGGCTCGGCCGCCGCGCATGGGATGATCGTCGACTGCTCGCACGGCAATTCCGGCAAGGACGAGACCAAACAGGCCGAGGTGGTGCGCAATATCGCCGCGCGTCTGGCTGCGGGGGAGCGGGGCATCACCGGCGTGATGATGGAGAGCTTCATCGAAGGCGGCAACCAGCCGGCCGCCCCGCTCGACCAACTGGTGTACGGCAAGTCCATCACCGACCGTTGCCTGAGCTGGAACGACACTGAACGACTGCTCCGCACCCTCGCTGAAGCCGTGGCCGCCCGCCGATGGAACTGAAAGAAGGAGAACCCATGGCAACGACAATCGCCGTCATCGGCGCGCTGGACGAGGAAATATCCGCCATCGCCGCCGCGCTCGCCGGCACCACATGCGCCACCGCCGCCAGCCTATCAGTCGCGCGCGGCACGCTCACCACCAACGCGGGCGACCGGGTGAACGTCGTCGCCACGGTGGGCGGCATGGGCCTGGTGGCCGCCGCCGCCACCACGCAGCATCTCATCGACCAATATCAGCCGCAAGCCGTGATTTTCTCTGGCATCGCGGGCAACCTCAACAAGAACCTGCACATCAATGATGTGG
>CAVFKU010000029.1:0-19272 GCA_963623245.1 Parabacteroides merdae | reverse complement strand
CGGATGACAGTCGCCAGCGATCGGCACCACATAGCACAGGGAGATGGCGTGTTGACGCGGGTCGTAGTATTCGCTCAACCCTGGGGTGGGGAAAAACTCGGCCACAGTGAACGGCTGCAGGTTGACCGGCAGCACAGGCAGGGCGATATCGCCCAGATCCTTGGCAATATTGCGGGCAATGGCCTCACGCAAGGTCTCATGGAACAGCACGCGCCCAGAAATCAGCGCACGTTCCACAGAACCGTCGTCGGCAATGCACAGCAATGAGCCGACTTGCGTGATGCGCCCGAACTCGTCGGTGCGCACGGGCACGATTTGCACATAGGCAATCGGCATTCGGCGGCGCATTTCGTCGATTTCACCACGACCAAGCCAGCCCGGAGGATTGCCACCGGACGAGCCTGAGCCGGAGGAACCAGAGCCGGAATTGGAAGCAGAACCGGAACCGGAACCGCGAATGAGATCTTCTGGAGTGACATGGTCGAATTGCCCACGGGCGCGTGAGGAATCGAAATCATCGTCGTCTGGCACTTCATCATTCAGCACTGGCATACCTTCTATTATGCCCGCGTTTGTATCGTTGATGTGTTCGCACGCCTGTTCACTTGTACTGTTCGCCTGTTCGCCTGACGCACAAATGTTGGGCGGTGATGCCACACTTGGGGCAATATCGCTGATACATATATCGCTGATACGTATGCACACCCATACGCCTCCTTTTGAGAAAAGAGTGATTATGGCCACTACAACAATCAACGCAGCAGAGTTTGAGAAAACCATCACCAACAACGAGCTGGTGCTTGTCGACTTCTGGGCCACTTGGTGCGGCCCGTGCCGCGCATTCGGCCCCATCTACGAAGCCGCCAGCGAAAAGCCTGAAAATGCTGGGGTGGTGTTCGCCAAAGTTGATATTGACGCCAATCAGGAGCTCGCCACAGCCGCAGGCATCCAAGCAGTGCCCACACTCATGATTTTTAAGCAGGGGCAGGCCATCTTCAAACAAGCCGGTGCTCTGCAAGCCGGCGATCTTGACGAGTTAATCAGCCAGGCGAAAGCAGCTGATGTGAGCGGCGCTGAAGTCAATAATCAGTAAGGCTTATTGGCCATCGCACGAAGGCGACCACACCCGTTGCATTTTGCACGATACGCCAGTGAAGGTATGATTGTGCATTAGTGCGTGCCACATAGGTGCGCGCTGGTAAGGAGAATGATGGCGAAACATCGCAAAGACACGGTTACTCTTGCTTCCTTGAGTAAGCGTCAATGGGTTCGTATCATCGCAGTAATCACGTCAGTATCCTTGCTTGTCGGCGTGAGCGTGTTGTCACGCAATCTCTACCAAGCTTCTTCCGCCTCAGATTTGAGAACTGAGTTTTCCGCCACTGACAGCCAATCATTGCAGGTTTCCCGTAATGGCGCGCGTGGTGAAATAGAAGGCACCACATACGTCACTGTTAAAATCAACGGCAAATCCCGCACTGTGCTAGGCACTGATTTCACCGATGTCAAGTCCGTGCTTGAAGCCGGCGACATCGTGCTTGAACCAGACGATGTGGTCAGCCCATCTTTGACCACCAAGGTCAGCGAAGCTACCGTCATCACCATTGAGCGTGCAGGCGCCGAGCTGGAAACTAAAGACGAAGAGATTGCCTTCAACACCGTTAAGAGAGAAACAAGCGCGCTTGCCAAAGGCACCGAAAAAGTGCAGCAGGAAGGCAAGAACGGCGTGATGGAAACCACCAATCTCGTCACCCGCGCAGGCAACACCATTGTTTCTTCCAGCACCATTGCTTCATACGTCAAAGAGGCTCCGACCGACAAAATCATACTCGTCGGCACTGGCTCTGGCTCGTCAAGCTCTGCAACCAGTAGCAGTCTGGGCACCACGGTTCCCGCTTCCGAAATGCAGCAGTGGGCGCACGACTATTTGATTTCCAACGGATATTGCGAAGAAGACTTCTCCGCTGCCGTTTACATCATCAATCATGAATCTGGCTGGAATCCCAGCGCTACGAACGCTTCCTCTGGCGCATACGGCTTGCCGCAAGCCTTGCCGGGGTCTAAGATGGCCTCCGCAGGTTCGGATTGGGCAACCAACTATCAAACCCAGTTCAAGTGGTTTGTCAACTATTGCAACCAGCGTTACGGCAGCATCAACGGCGCATACCAGTATTGGCTATCGCATCACAGCTACTAATTCATTGATGCTTTAAAGGTTTCTCCACTTCGGCTTCGTCTCGGCCGACATGCAGGTTTGCGGCCTGCTTGGAACCGAATGCAGTGGTTGCGGTTTGCTCAGATCAAAAAACAGGGTATTCTCTGCGTTTTTAACCTTCAGCCAGCGCGCATTGTGACCTATCACCCACGATGGACACGACGAGTGGCAATAGAGGCAGCCAGAGTGCGCAGAAGCTGCTCAGTGCGCTCCCAAGGCACGCAGGAATCAGTGACGGACTGGCCGTAGGTCAGTTGGTCAAGTGGTGCAGGTTTCTGGTTGCCAGCCACCAAGAAACTTTCCATCATCACGCCAGCAATACCCTGCTCCCCCGCAGCCAAACGCTCGGCAATCTCCTCAACGACTTCAGCCTCACGCACCTCGTCCTTGCCACAGTTGCCATGCGCAGCGTCAATAATCAGGCCATTCGAGGCAGCGCCGGGTGCATGTTCAGAGCGCAACGCTGCCAGCGCCTCGCGCACCGATTCGGCGTCATAATTCGGCCCGTGCGACGAACCGCGCAACACCAAGTGACAATCAGGATTGCCTTTCGTCTCAGCAGAAATCACACGACCGTCAAGATTAATAGACAGGAAATGATGCTCGAACGCAGCCGCATAACACGAATCGGCCGCCGCCTTAACTGAGCCGTCAGTAGAGTTCTTGAAACCCACCGGCATCGACAAACCACTCGCCAGTTCGCGGTGCACCTGGCTTTCTGTGTTGCGCGCGCCGATTGCGCCCCAGCTGACGGCGTCACAAAGATATTGCGGGGTGATTGGATCAAGCCATTCAGTGGCAACAGGCAACCCGAGCGAAAGCACATCGGTGAGCACCTTGCGGGCCATCCACATGCCTTTGCGAATATTGAAACGGCCATCCAGATCAGGATCGTTGATTAAACCCTTCCAACCAATGGTGGTGCGCGGTTTCTCGAAATACACGCGCATAACGATCAGCAGACGATCAGACACTTCGCGCTGCACGGCGGCAAGCTTTTCGGCGTAGTCGTGCGCGGCTTTCGGGTCGTGAATCGAGCAGGGGCCAACAATAACCAGCAGCCGGTCGTCACGCCCGTGCAACACGTCGCGGATTTCCCTGCGCGAAGAGAGCACCAAGTCGCTCATCGCGTCGGTTAACGGCAACTCCTTCAGGAAGGCTCGCGGCGCGGGAATGGGGTCAAGCTGGCGAATATTGACGTCCACTGTTTCAGGGAACACAGCCTGCTCCCCTAAACAACGCGCGTCATTGGAACTATCAGGACCACGCAGTTCCATGCTCGACCTCTCCTTATATCTTCTTCGTACTATCTTCTTCGTACTGCATATGGCGCGAAGGCACGCCGCGACCACTACAATAACCGATAACCGCCACAAAAGGCGCGAGCATTTGCCATTGTGGACACAGCCGATAGATATTTATGCTGATTGGAGAATTTTCCTACTGGGATGTCTCTTACGCGAGCGCGCCCATTGGATCCCAAGCAGGCAGGGAAATGGGTGGCTCAGCTAGAGCAGCTTGGTATTCAGCAGGCAGGAGCGCCTTGGGCACGGCGACTTCGTAGACGTATTCGGTAAACCAGTCGTCGCTCATCGTGAAATAGCCCTTATCGGCAATCTTTGTGCCCCACGAGTTCTCGACGCGCCAGCGACGGGTGGAACCGTCTTCGGCCACGTCCACGCCAACAAACGCCATTGCGTGGTTCATGGCGGAGTCGGCGAAACGCACGCGAGCTTCCTTGTCCAGATCGAAATCAAAGTCATACAAATCGCCGTATTCAAACAGATCCGTGGCCCACGCGCCACGCTCACGATCCATGAACGGATGGCAATCAGCGCCGAACCACACCGGAATGCCCTGCTCGACAAGAATGCGCTTGACACAATCCTTCATGAACTGGTTGGGCACGTTCAAATATTCGGTCGAATCCCCAGCAGCAACATTGCCCAAATGCTCAATGGCAATCTTCTTGCCCTTGGGATGCTCGGTGCGCGGGTCATCAACAAGGCATACATACTCTTCCAAATCGGCGGAACCGACGTATTTCTTCCAGAACTCCTGCGGCGTGATCTCGCCATCGCGGTGGAATGTGCCGTCTTTGTCTGTCCACTCCCAATCGAAGGACACGGGCGGCTCGCCTAAATGGATGGTGAGAATGCGGTGACCAGCGGCGGTGGCATCCGTGATGATCTCATCGGTGCGGGCTGGCTCGGCGAACAGGTGTGCGACGGCAGTGTGCAACATGCGGCGCAACTGCGTATTCATTGGCTCGGTGTTCTTGGAAGATTGTGTCTCAGGGAAAAGATCCTTAGGCACCGCGCCGTACTTCTTGTAGATGTTCATAGCCATCGTCCACTGGCCACCGTCGCCCATCACATCGGAGAGCAAATGCTGCACTAGGCGCGAATCGGCAGGCTCGCCCGCGCAGACCAGCGCAGCCATGTCCTTCAGGAAATAGTTGATACGCTCCAGCTTGTCGTAATACATCGCGTAGTTCTGCGAGAACTCGAATTCTTTAAGATTCAAGTTCTGCTTGGCAACAAAACGCGCCACATTCAGCGAGCTGAACAACCAGCAGCGCCCTGAGCGATCCTGTTGAGTGGCCTCACCATTGTCCACGGTGGTGGAGAATCGACGCTGCAGCAAGCGGGCGCGATCGTAGTTCAACGCCACTTTGTCAAGACCTGCAGCAGTGACGGCGTTCATTGCCATACGGTTGGTGCCGTCTGCGCGGAATTCATCACGCAATGCGTCGAGCGTGTTTGCGGTTAATGGTGTGATTTCAGCCATCTTGCCATACTCCTTTATTCACGGTTATTCATATTCACATTTACGTCTATTCACATTTACGCTTGTTCACAAGCACCGCCATATCAAGCGGCAAAAAGTGCGGCACTCGGTCATACCAACCAAGTGCCGCCATGCATTCACTGCGCTTCGAGCAGCAAGGCTACTAGGCGCTCCTCACAAAAGAGAGCAGACTGCCCGCACGAAATTCACTGCACCTCAGAGCTTTCAGGCTGCTGCACCAGCTGTTCAGCTCCCTGCTCCGCGGACTGCTCAAATCCCTGCTCTGCGAACATATCAACAGGCGCCTCAACAGGTGAATCGGCAAAGCTTGCGAGCCCTGAATCAATGATGTTGTTGACCGGCGCATCAGCCGCTTCAGCACCTCCAAGGAAGCCCGAGAACGCACTAGAGAACATGGAACGCAGCTCACCCACACGCTGAGCAATCTGCGCCTCACGCTGCTGCAGTTCAGCAATGTGCCCCTTCAGACCGTCAAGCTCTTCCTGAGCCGCAGCACGACGCTGCTCGACTTGAGCATCGGCCTTCTCTTCGGCAGCTTTGACAATATCAACAGCTTGCCCATCGGCTTCCTGACGCTTGGAAGCCGCGTAATCGTCGGCTTCCTGGCGAATATCCTTAGCCTGACCAATCAGCTTGTCAGCCTCTTCCTTGGCAGCATTACGACGCTCCTCAAGCCCGTCAAGCAACTCGTTGACCCTCTTGGTGGCTTCGTCCTGCTGACGGGCAATGTCAGCACGAATCTGCTCAACTTCAGCATTCACCTTACTCATGGTCGTAGTGCGATGCACTTCAGCCTCGTCTTCAATCTGCTGAGCCTTAGCTTGAGCAGCATCGGTGATTTCGCCAGCCTTACGCTGCGCATCAGTGGTCATCTTAGCCACTTGCTCGCGCACATCGGCAAGACGCTTGTTTGCTTCGGCAATCGCGGACTCGATTTGATCGTTGGCCTCAGCCTTCATACGCGACAGTTCTTCGTTGGTATTCTTACGCTGATCGGCAATCTGCTGCGTAATTTCAGCCTTCAACTCAGCCATCTCACGTTCTTTAGTGGCACGTTCAGCAGCAAGAGTTTTATCGTGCTCTTCACGAGCATTGCTCAACTCCAGCTCAACAGTCTGACGCTGTTCGGTGACATTCTTTGCGGTCTCCGCACGCAACTGGGCAGCGTCGTCCTTGGCAGCAGTGGCGATGGTAAGCGCCTCCGTCTTAGCCTGTTCGAGAATCGAAGCGGCTTTTGCATTCGCGTCGTCAATGATGCGCTGCGCGTCGAGGTTCGCATTGTTGAGCAGTGTCTGCGCTTGAGCTTCAGCAGCAGTGCGCGTAGAAACAGCGTCGGCCTTGGCACGGTCGATCAGCTCAGTGCTGGTTTGCTCTGCACTGGCAAGCATCTGCTGGGCGTTCGCACCCAACGAAGCAAAACTATTGGGTTCACTCTTAACAGCCTTTGCTTCTTCAAGCTGCGCTTGCAACTGCAAAATAAGCTCGTCATTGGAGGAGATCTGTTCACGCATGTCAGCAAGAGCCTGCTGCGCATCTTCAAATGCCTCGTCGACCTTGTCCTTATCGTAACCTCTCAGCACAATCGGGAACTGATCCATGCCTCTATCCTTTCAGTCACTTTTCATCCACACGAACCGTATTCGCGCGCAATAAAGTCATCCGAGCAAAACTTTAGCGCAAGGGCGAGCCATACCCACCGTGTACAGCGACACCCCCTACTGGTTCATCGCCATAATGAGATATGTAGAACGCCTCAATAGGGCGATAATTCAAGCCATCAAAATATCTCCGCTGGAAGGATTCATGTAATATCGCACACTTTCGCGCACCACATCGCCGCCTGCTTGAATCAAATCACGCAATGGCAAGCCTTGTTGCGAATTGTTTGATTGCGCAACCAAAGGAAAACTAACAAATCCGGCCAGCACTCGCTCTTGCGTTGAAGCCCAGTTGAGCAGGTTGTAAAACAGCGAATTGCACACGAATGTGCCCGCATCGGAACTCAAGGTGGAAGGGATGGCGTCGCGGGTGAAGTCCTTCAAAATCGAACGCAACGGAAGGCGCGTCCAATAGGCGGCCGGGCCTTTAGGGTCAATGGGAGCGCGTTTGGGTGTGACGTTGTCAACATCAGGTTTGGCGGTGTCCATCAGATTTGTGGCGCACCTCTCTAACATAACGCCGCGCGCGGCATGTTTCAGGCCGGTGGCGATAACGATATTCGGCTGCGCGGCCTCGATGGTTTCCAGCAGGGTGGGCCACGCTTTGGCGAAGCTGACAGGCAGGCTCACGGCGTTGATGGTTAATTCCACATCGTCCAGCCCGTCCACACCTTGCTCAGCCAAGGCTTTCGGCACTTCATATGAGGGGTTGACGTTCACGCCGTCGTAATGATCAAACCCGCAAATCACCACGCTAAACTGCTTCATGTCGCTCTAGTGTACTGAACACATCGCATATCGACGCACCCGACACGTGACGCCCGCCGTCATATTCCGCGCCGTATTATCACTGCCAGAACCGCAAATCAGCGGGAAGCGTTCAGCCTGGCAGCGATGAGTTCGGCGGTGGGGATATCCGTCAGGGTGGTGATTTTGAGGTTGGTTTCACTGCCCTGCACGATGGCGACCGGCTCGTCAGGCAGATAATCAACCACCACGCGCGTGTCGTCGGTGGGATGGAAGTCCGGGTCAGCGGAGGCCAGCTCGTAGGCGCGGGTGATGGTGGAGAAACGGAAGGATTGCGGGGTTTGCGCACGGAAAGTGTCGGCGCGGTCGGGCACAGCATTGACAACCTTGTGATCTCCCGTGTCGCGCGTCAGCAGCACTGTGTCGGTGGAAGCATAGGCGACGGTGGCGGCGCTGAACTGGTCAAGCGCGTCAATGGAATCATCGATGGCCTGTTGCGACACGAACGGGCGCACCGCGTCATGAATAAGAATTTTCGCTTCAGGAGGAATTGCTGCTTCTGTCAGCACCTTCAGCGCGGCGGCGGTGCTATCCGCACGTTCAGCACCGCCATCAATAACGATGCGCACCTTGCCATATCTACGCTCACTGATCAAGCTCTCTACAGCTTGGCGCACCTTGGGATTAACCACCACAACGATATCGCTAACACGCTTGTTGGCCTCGAATGCTTCGATACTCCAGCACACAATCGGCTTGCTTGCAATACACACGAGTTGCTTGGGGTCATTGGGATTAAACCTCGTGCCAAAACCGGCAGCCAACACCACCGCCACAACGGGCGCGGCTTGCTGGGGGCGTTCAGGCATGGAAAGCTCTGGTTCTCTCTGGCTCATAATGTCTCCACCGTAGGTCGTGGCACGCACAACACCACTCACCCACCAGCTATTCTGCACGGAATCTTCGTGACCTAGCCAATCTATTGGCTCTATTGGCGCTGGATAAGGGCGAGCATGCGGCCCTCGTGCGCTTTGCCTGCTAGCGCGGCGCGACGATGCGAATACCACAGCGGGTTTTCCAACGTGCACATGCTGTGGCGCAGGGCGGCGATGCGCTCAGACAGATCAGCCGCGCCTTCGCCATCGTGCGCGCACAGACACCGAAGTTCCGCGTCTTCGGACAGGTATTGTGTGGCCGCCAAAACACGCGGGCGTGAATCGATGATATTGTCCCGCGCGACGCCAGCTTTAGTTAATTCACTCAGCGCGGCTGCCGTGATGTCGATGCCCGTACCACCGAAGCGCGTGAGGGCGAAACTGCTGGGAAATTGGGAGTCGAACTCGTCTGCGATGTCGTCGCCGGTTTCATAGCAGTCGCCACAGATGCGTGGACCCAGCGTAGCCACGATGCTCTCGGATCGAGCACCCTTGCTTTCCATGCACTTGACTGTGGCCCCGATGATGCCTTGCTGCAAGCCCTTGCGTCCGCAATGCGCCGCGCCGATAATGCCAGCCTCAGGGTCGGCGAGCAACACGGGCAGACAGTCAGCAGCGAACACACCCAACGCGACGCCGGCGCGCGAGGTCACTTGAGCGTCCGCTTCAATCGCACCAACGGCAATGGACTGCGTGTTATCCAGCCCTAAATCAGCGCCGGACAAATCACACCCATACGGAGTATTCCGCGCGAACACCCCATCCATATCCACCGCAATGCCGGAATGCACTTGACTAATCAGGCTCAACGGAGCTGCGAGCGCTTCAGCGAGCGCCACGCGATTGGACATCACCGCCTCGGAGTCGTCCCCCGACTTGCCGCCGAGATTGCAGTTGCCCCACTGACCCGCGCTCAAGCCGCCAAGTCGCGTGGTGTAGGTGACGGTGATGCCTGGCGCGAGCGCAATGGGGATGGTCACCGGAATCGGACGACCGTCTTTGTCGGTGGAGCTGATGGCAGTGGAATCGAGAATCGCGTCGTCGTATTGGGTCATGGCTATGCCGCTTTCAATGTGGGGTGTGTGGTGCGTGAGCGCATTGCCGTGTTGGCGGGCACTTCGTGCGGGCAAGGCAGCGAGAACACGTGCGCCGGGTTGTTGATGGCTTCGACGGGATTGCCTTCGCTGTCGCGCAGCCCTGTGTCGGGAATGATGTATTCAAGTGGCGCCTGTCCAGGCAGCAGAAACTCGATGTGTTGGCCGGGTTCGATTTTATTACGGCTCATGATGGTGAGGCGGCCACCCTCGTCGGCGCTCCAGAACAGCGTTTCGCCCACCACCAGCCATGAGCGAAAATATCCCGCGCGGTCGGTACGTTGCGTGACCTTGTGTTCGGGATAGTAGAAGCCGGTGGAATAGTCACGGTGAGCCACCTTGTATGGCTCCTCGGTGAGCCAGTCGGGCAGCTCGACGTGCGGGGCGGGGCGCACGGCGGCATGCTGCCAGCCGGAGGGAAGAATCTCGGCAGCGGTGTTCGATTTACGGCGCGTGCTGCGCGCGTGATAGCTCAAGTTGTCCGGCTCGATGGCGCTATCCGGCAGATTGATGGCAGCAGGTGCGTCTGAGGCATTCTGCTCAACGCTACTATCTGACAGACTGGCGCTATCCGGCACACCGCAAAAAGCCTCGTCAGAATGGGCCATAATAGCGTCAGGCTTGGCAGCAAACTCCTCAAAATCGGGGTCGCTGGGACGAACCACGCGATCATGAAACTCGGCCAACACATTGCCATCCCCGTCCTCGAAGCCGCGTTGCACCATGTAGGCATTCACCGCGGTTTTGTAGGCGTTGGACATGGCCGCTATGTAATACGCGCTCTTGGAACGCCCCTCGATTTTCAGGCTCGTCGCGCCTGAATCAATCAGATCGTCAAGGTGTTCAAGCATGTTCATATCCTGCGAATTGAACAAATACGCACCCTCTTCGGTTTGTTCGATGGGATAATACTGCCCAGGCCGCTTCTCTTCGACAATCGAATATTTCCAGCGGCACGGCTGCGCACATTCGCCGTGGTTGCCGTCGCGGCCGGTCAGATAATTGGAGAATAAGCAGCGCCCGGAGAATGCCATGCACATCGAACCATGCACGAAGCATTCGATGTCCATATCGTCGGGGATGCGGGCGCGAATGTCGCGCACGGCCTGAAGATCCATCTCACGCGCCAGCACGACGCGGCGGGCACCCAGATCATAGAGCGCTCTCGCGGCGCCGTAGTTCGTGACGCCCGCCTGGGTGCTCACGTGCAGTTCGAGTTCGGGGGCGACTTCGCGCGCGGTCATCATCACGCCGATGTCGGAGACGATCAGCGCGTCGACGCCGGTGTCTTTCAGCTGACCCAAGTATTCGCGGATCGCCTCGACTTCGTTGTTGCGCGGCAATACATTGCAGGTCACATACACGCGCGCCCCACGCTCGTGGGCATAGCGCGCGCCTTCCTCGAAATCGTCCAGCGAGAGGTTTTTCGGCGCGCTTCTCATACCAAAGGCCTTGCCGCCGCAGTACACGGCGTCCGCGCCGTAATCGACGGCGGTTTTCAGTCCTCTCAAGTTACCTGCGGGGGCCAATACCTCGGGTCTTGCTCTTCGTTGCACGTACATTCCTCAATCCTGACGCGGGATTATGCCCGCCCAACCATCACTATTGTACGGATTGGTGTATCCCCGTTTTGGTAGACATACAAGACCGCACGCGCACGATTCCACGTATCGGATGATACAGAAACGCACTCAGCCGAGCTTGGCGAGTTCAACCTCGGTGAGTTCGAGCTCGTCGGCCTTGAGGGAGTCGAGGATGGTTTCAGGCCGATGGGCACCGGGGATGACGAACATATGGTCGCCCTTGGCGAGTTCCCATGCCAACACCACCTGCTGATAACTCACGCCGTGCGCGGCGGCCACCTCGCGGAACGGGTCGAACAGATGCTCGTCATACGGATGGCGGTAGCCGCCGAGCGGGCTCCAGCACACGAACGCCAATCCCAGCTTGGCGCAATAATCCAGCGTGTCCTGAGTGTTCTTATAAATCGGCGAATACTGGTTCTGCACGGCCACCAGCTTGTCGCCCAGAATCCCGCGCGCGATGTCAAGCTGCTCAATGCTGACGTTGGAGACACCAGCCCACTGCGCCACGCCTTGATCGAGCAGCGCCTTGATGCCCTCGCAGGATTCGTTGTATGGCACTTCGGGGTCATGGCGATGCAAGTAAAGCAAATCGATGGTGTCGACACCCAGCGCCACGGCCGACTGCTTGCCGTATTCGATCAGATGCTCCGGCTTGCCGTCGCGCGGCCAGTCAGGCTTGTCACCATTCCAAGCACGCCGCAAACCCACTTTGGTGGCCACGGTGACCTCGTCGCGCGGGCCTTGCCAAGTCTCAAGCGCCTCGCGCACCAGTTTCTCGCCGGTCTGTTCCTCCTCGCCGGGCGTGTAATACGCCCACGCGGTGTCGATGTGACGGCAACCCGCATCTAGCGAGGCATGCAGCGTCTCGATGCCGACAGCAACCCCACGATTGTTTTCGATAGTCAGCGGCATTTCGCCGTGCCCGATGGCGGTGGTGCGCAACGGCCCCAAATTACGGAACAAGGTCATGGCGAACTCCTTCACGTTCGTACATCAGCAATGCTTAAACTATCCACATACCACCCTACTCGCACAAGCGCAGGCATCTCAAACAAGCTGGAACAACTACTTCTTGTCAGTAGACTTGCGCTTGGTGGAGGGTTTCTTTGCCGCTGTCTTCTTTGCCGCTGTCTTCTTTGCCGCTGTCTTCTTTGCGGAAGAGGTGCGGCGCTTGGTGGGGCCTTGGGCGCGCTTTTCGGCGAGGATGCGGTAGGCGTCTTCAGGGGCGATGGTGGCCGGGTCGTACTGGCGCGGCAGGGTGCGGTTGGTTTCGCCGTCCGTTAAATACAAGCCAAAGCGGCCTTCTTTAATCACCACAGGCTTGCCGCTTTCCGGATCAGTGCCAATCGAACGCACCGGCGGCTTAGCAGCGCCACGCCCAGCCCCGCGGCCATATTTCGGCTGGGCGAACAGTTCCTTGGACTGCTCGACGGTGACCGTGAAAATCTCGTCCTCCGAGCCCAGTGAACGCGTGTCAGTGGAGCCGTCCGCTTTCGTCTTGGTGAGGTATGGGCCGTAACGCCCGTTGTTTGCCACCACAGACGACATGGAAATCTCGCCGGTTTCGGCGTTTGTCTCCTCATAAGAGCCGACTTCGCGCGGCAAGCTGAGCAGCTTGAGCGCGTCGTCCAACGTGATGGACTCGGGGTTCATCGTCTTGAACAGGCTGGCCATCTTCGGGCGCGGTGCGGCTTGCTTCTTCGTGCCCCTCTTCACTGTGGATGTTTTGTTATCGTCTTTGTTATCGTCAGAAGCACTACCATCTTCATCAACGACCAGCGCCACATACGGACCAAAGCGCCCGTTGCGCACTTCAACAGTGCCACCAGTAGTCGGATCTTTGCCCAGTTCACGCGGACCGTCGGAATGATTGTCAATCAGATCGCGCGCCACCTCGACGGTGAGTTCGTCTGGCGCAATGGTGTCAGGCAAGGAAGCGCGCTTCGGATTGCCTTCGGCATCCAACTGCCCCATGTCTTCCAGATACGGGCCGTAGCGCCCGACGCGCACATGCAGCCCGCCGCAAATGTCGATGGTGTTGATGGCGCGCGCGTCGATCTCGCCCAGTTCAGCCACCTGCTTCTGCAAGCCCTCATGCGCCTCGTCGACGTTTTTAGCGGAACTGTCGTCAGATCCAAAATAGAAGCGCGTAAGCCAATCGCGGCCAGTTTCCTTGCCGTGCGCAATGTCATCCAAACCGTTCTCCATATCGGCAGTGAACTGATAATCCACCAATTTAGGGAACTTCGTTTCCAGCAATTTGATAACAGCAAAAGCGAGCCAACTGGGAATCAGCGCGCGGCCGCGTTCATAGACATATCCACGATCGATAATGGTGGAAATAATTGAGGCGTAGGTGGAGGGACGGCCTATTTCCTTAGTTTCCAGAGTTTTAACAAGCGAAGCTTCGGTATATCTGGCTGGGGGCTGGGTTTCGTGACCGTCCGCGTGCACGTCGCTGGCCGTCAGTTCCTGTCCGGTGCTCATGGGCGGTAAAGAAGCATTGTTCTCGGCGGAATCGGCGCCTGTCTTGTCGGCCTTGTCGCCCGTCTCGCCAACTTTGCCAGCCGTATCCGCCGAAGAGCGTTTGCCTTCCCCCGTGGCCTTCATGAAACCAGGGAACTCAATCACCGTGCCGGATGCCTGGAACACCGCTTCGCCACTACTTCCCGCTGGCGCGGACAGCTTCACCGTGGCGGTGGAACCGGTGGCATCAGCCATCTGCGAGGCGAGCGTGCGCTGCCAGATCAGCGTGTACAGTTTGAGCTGATCAGGCGGCACCTTGGAGGCCAGCTCCTTAGGGTCAAGGAACCGCGCGCCGGCAGGGCGAATACATTCGTGGGCTTCCTGCGCACCGGCTGTTTTAGTGGCGTACTGCTTGGGCTCGTCAGACAGATAGGCCTTGCCGAAATGGTATTCCACAGCACTGCGCGCGGCTGAAATCGCCTCACTCGACAGCGTGACCGAATCGGTTCGCATATACGTGATATAGCCGTTCTCATACAGCCCTTGGGCGGCGCGCATCGTGGCCCTAGAACTCATGCCCAAACGGTTGCCCGCGGTCTGCTGCAACGTGGAGGTGGTGAACGGTGGCAACGGACGGCGGCGATAGGGCTTCGACTCCATCGACATCACCGTAAACGTCGCACTGGCAAGCGTTTTGGCCACAGCATTCGCCGTTACCTCATCCAACTGGCACACATTGTCTTTGAACCCAGACGGGGTGAGCTGGCCGTCAGTGCCGAAATCCTTGGACACGGCCAAACGTTTGCCGCCCAGCGAAACCATGCGAGCATTAAACTCGACAGGTTCGCCCTCAGCACCAGCAGCAGCAAGCGCAGCCGTCACATCCCAATAGGACGCACGCACGAAGGCCATACGTTCACGTTCACGCTCAACAATCAAGCGAGTAGCCACAGACTGCACGCGACCAGCAGACAACTTTGGCCCCACCTTGCGCCACAGCACCGGCGACAGCTCATAGCCATACAGGCGGTCGAGAATACGGCGCGTCTCCTGCGCGTCAACCATATCAGCGTCCACATCGCGCGTGCGAGTGAGGGAATGCTCAATAGCATCCTTGGTGATCTCGTGAAAGACCATGCGCTTGACGGGCACCTTGGGCTTCAGTGTTTCAACCAAGTGCCAGGCGATGGCCTCCCCTTCGCGATCCTCATCGGTTGCGAGATAGAGCTCGTCGGCTTTTTTCAGCGCGGACTTCAATTCGGAAACGGTTTTCTTCTTATCAGTATCGACGATGTAATACGGCTTGAAGCCATCGTTCACATCAACGCCGAACTTGCCGAACTTCTCCTTATTGGCAGCGGGCACCTGACTGGGCTGCGCAAGATCACGAATATGACCCACCGACGCCATGACAGTGTATCCATCACCAAGATAGCCACCAATTTTGCGCGCCTTGGTGGGAGACTCCACGATCACAAGCTTGCTGCCGTTCGCCATGTTCGCTCCTTATCCACTACTTCGAGCCATCATACTCATGACATGTAGCCAGTTTGTGCGTACGGTGTGGCACAACCGCTTCAAAGACGGCTAACACCGGCTTTTCGGCGGAGCAGGAGGCTCGCCTACAAGGCCGATTTTACTTAACGGCGCAGCGGTGAGTTGACGCATCACCAACACCAAAGCACACACCACAGCAACAGCGCCGGCAATCAGGATCATCGACGAGAAAACGGCGCTGCTCTGCGCCCAACTCGCACTCATAGCAAGCCCTGGCACAATCTGCCAGATGGCATAGGAGGCGTACAGACAGGCCGCCAAACCGGCAGTGAGCACAACACTGCCGACGATCTGCACACCGGCAGACGAGCGGCGCTGTCCGAGACCATCCATGCCGCTGGCGTGGGTAAACGCGAGCATCAGCATGGCCAGCCCGCCGACAATCAGGATGGCCATCACCACGTCGGTGGGGCGATGCCACTGGCCGTAGATCACCGACAGGCCCACATAGAAGCTCCACGCCATGCCGACAAGAGTAGCCGCCCAACGCCAGCCGCGCGAGACGGCGCATATCAGCACCAGCGAGGCCCCCACAGCTAGGGTGGTGTGGCCGGAAGGTGCGGAATTATTGGGATCTTCGATTATGGTATGGATCAGGTTCGTGCGTGGCAGGACATCCTTAAGGAACGTGGAGGCGAAGCACAGCGCGGCGAATACGCCAAGCTGGACAAGTAGCCACCAGCGTTTGCGAATCGCGGCAATGAGCGCGGCCGCCAGCGCGATAATGATGGAGATAATCAGCACCGTCGTGTGCACGCCGCGGCCGAGCAGCACCGACAACCAAGGCGAAGTGGAGAGCACTTGCGCGAACGAGCTTTCCACCATGTCGTCATAGGATTGACCTTCGACCGTGCGCACGCCCAGCCACCACACGCCGGCGGCGGCCGCCCACAGTAGAGCTGCGAACACCACGCACAGCACGCGGCTGGATGTGCGCGGGCGGCGGGCAAGCGGGTCGACATCGTCAAGCGCGGCCATGCCATTGTCATCGGCGAAGGCGGCGGGTGTGTTGTTCGCTTCGTCGAAATCCGCCAGCGCCGTTCGCAAGTCGGGCACGACGACGCCGGTCTGCTCAAACTCGGCGGCCAGATTTACCGGCGCATGCGGATCGCGGATGTCGGGCAGGGCTTCGATGTTGTGTTCCTCACTCATGCTCTCCACCCTAACGCACCTATGCCGCCACCAGCCGCGCACTCACCGAACATCCACGCACCATGCGAAAACCTCTACGCACCCGCAAGAGGCCACTTACCCTTGCTGCATTCCTGCCCTGGGGGAGTTGGGTGACATAGCGCCGCGTAGAGGCTCAACCCAGTGTACACCATGTCGCGACGAGAGACTTAAGACGCAAGTCGCCGGCATGCGGAGGCGATGGCTTCGTCGCTTGCGGTGGCTGAGAAACGCAGATGGTCGGCGGCACCATAGAACTCACCGGGGCTGGCGATGATGCCGAGCTCGGCGAGAGCGGCCATGTCGGCCCAGCAATCCCCGCCGAGCGCCCTGACCCACACGTACAGCGCGCCGTCGGGCATGGCGACATCGTAGCCATACGAACGCAACGCCTCGACCAGACGCTTAAGACGGGTGCGGTAACGGCTCCACTGCATGCGAACGGCTTGAACGTCGCGCAATCCGGCGGCCATCGCCGCCTGTACCGGCCCGGGGATGATCTGGCCGATCTGCTTGCGGTATTCGCCCATTTCGTACACGAGCCGCCGGTCCCCCGCAATCAGCGCGGTGCGATAGCCGGCCATATTGCTCTGTTTGCTTAAGGAATACAGCACGAGCATGTTGTCCGCCGACCCTTCGCACACTTGCGGGTTCAATGCGCAGGGGGCCGCGGCGAGACTGAAGGAATCGGTGCCCTCGGCCTCATTGGATTGGGCGTAAGGCGCCGTGCCCGCTGCCGCGCGCCAGTCCATCAGCGCATAGCATTCGTCCGAAAGCACCACGGCACCGATGCGGCGGGCGGCGGCCACGATGCCGGCCAGCCGGTCGGCATTCAGTATCTCGCCGGACGGGTTGCATGGCGAGTTCACCCACACCGCTTTGACGTCGGGCACATTCACCCAGGAGTCCACGTCCGCCACGTCGGCGACTTTGAGCACGCGCGCGCCCGCCAGTTGGGTGCCGATTTCGTAGGTCGGATAGCTCACCTGCGGCTGCACCACGACGTCGCCCGGGCCGAGATGCAGCAGGCTTGCCATCAGGGCGACGGCCTCCTTGGAGCCGACGGTGGGCACCACAGCGGCGTTCAGCGCCTTCAAGTCCACGCCGCGCAGTTCGCGGAACCATTCGTCGATGGCGGCTTTGAGATCGTCGGCGCCTCGGGTGGTCGGATAACCGTGGGCGTCCGGCGCGTCAGCGGCCTCGGCGAGCGCCGCTTGCACGCTGGCCGGCACGGGGTCGACGGGCGAGCCGACCGACAAATCGACCATGCCGCCGTTTGCGGCTTGGGCGACTGTCTTGTACGAGGCGATACGTGACCAGTCGTATGGCGAGGAATATGGATGAAAACCCATCGTGGGCGCTTCTTAACTAAAAACCTAAAACCGTGAAACGGGTTTTGATATCAGGCGTTTTGCATCGGGAGAGCGGAAACCCGCTCGGGGTCTTTGCCAAGCGGACCGGCCGCCGAAGCGCCACCCAAGTCGCCGACCTCGGCGAAGAAACTCACCGCGGCATCCTTGTACCACGCCCACTCGTCGGGCAGATCGTCCTCATAGAAAATCGCCTCGGTGGGACACACCGGCTCACACGCGCCGCAATCAACGCACTCATTGGGGTTGATGTACAGCGAACGGCCACCCTCGTAGATGCAATCAACGGGGCATTCGTCCACGCAGGCCCTGTCTTTGACATCCACACAGGGCTCGGCGATAACGTACGGCATGGCTGACCTCCTTGAAGTATCCGACTATCTCCACACTAGCGCACGATATGGTCGCTTGGCGCCACCCTCACGCAAGGATGAACACGAACGGCGGACGAGCGGGGCGACGGGACGGCTCTCAATGGAGCGCAACAGCAACATCCGACACAACGAACTATTTGACGGTTCGTCCAGTTTATGATTCGTCCAGTTCGCCGGCGCCCAGGCGAGCATGACGGTAGCCATAGGCGAAATAGATGGCGAAACCGACGATCAGCCACACGAGGAAACGGATCCAGGTGAGCACCGTCAAGTTGACCATCAGCCACAGGTTGGCCGCCGCAATCAGCAACGGAACCCACGGATTGCCGGGAATCTTGAAGGCCCGCGGCAGATCGGGGCGTTTCCTGCGCATGATGGGCACACAGATGGCCACCAGCGTGAACGCAGACAACGTGCCGATGTTCACCATGTCGGAAAGTACACCGATGTCAAAGCAAGCGGCGACCAGCGCCACCACGACGCCGACCGCAATCTGCAAGCCCACCGGCGTGCCATGCTTGCCAGTGCGTGACAAGCCGCGCGGCAACAGGCCGTCACGGCTCATGGCGAACACCACGCGGGTCAATCCCAGCAACAGCACCATCACCACGGTGGCCAAGCCCAGCACGATGCCAAAGCTGATGATCTTCGCCGCCCAGTTCGCGCCGACCAGCTCGAACGCCGTGGACAGTGACGGGCTGTCTTGCTTGGCGAGTTCCTTGTAGGAAACCATGCCGGTGGTGACGATGGCCACCAGCACATACATCACGATGATCAAGACCAACCCTGCGCCAATACCGAGCGGCACGTTGCGCTTGGGGTTCTTCGTCTCCTCGGAAACGGTAGCCACCACGTCGAAGCCGATGAATGCGAAGAACACCAGCGCCGCGCCGGACACGATGCCGGAAATGCCGTATATGCTGGGCGCCATGCCGGTGACCCACTGCCACAGCGGTTGCGTCATCACGGCGGACGAGCCAGTGCTCGCCGAAGGCTCGCTCGGTGGGATGAACGGCGTGAAATTGGCAGTCTTGACATAGAAGAAGCCGACAATCACCACGAACAGCACAATCGCAATTTTGAGCACCGTCATGGCACCGTCCACACGCGCGCCGATTTTGGTGCCGAACACCAGCAAAGCGGTGAAGAACGCGACGATGATGATGGGCGCGATGTCGAGGTGGAACGAGCCGAACGTCAGATTGGTGTTGAAGTCCAACCCCACGAGCCTCATGAAATCATTGAGGTAGACGCCCCAATATTTGCTGATTACCGAGCCGGCCATCAGC
>CAVFKU010000028.1:14053-20474 GCA_963623245.1 Parabacteroides merdae | reverse complement strand
GATCTACACCGACGTGGACGGTGTGTTCACCGCCGACCCGCGCATCGTGCCCACGGCCAAGCGTATCCCTTGCATTGATTACGAGTCGATTCTTGAAATGGCCTCTTGCGGCTCGAAGGTGTTGGCGTTGCGTTGTGTTGAATATGCACAACGTTTTAACATGCCGGTGCATGTGCGCTCGTCTTTCTCGCATCGTCCCGGCACGCTGATTGTGCCCGATGGTGTTAATCCGCGCACCTTGCCGAATTTGGACTAAGAGCCGAAATCCACCAATAAGCGAAAGCGAAGCGAAGAAATATGAACGATATGAATAACGTGAACAATATGAACAATTTGAACGACAAGAACGAGTCCATGGGCGAGCTGTTCCCTGATCTTGGCCCCGAAGTGCCAGTTATTTCTGGTGTGGCGCACGACCGCAGCGAGGCGCTCGCCACCGTGCGCGGCGTGCCGAACGAGCCGGGCATGGCGGCGAAGGTGTTCACCGAACTGGCCACCGCCGACGTGAACATCGACATGATCGTGCAGGCGGGTGCCTCGGTGGGCACTGCTGACATCTCCTTTACTGTGCCAGAAGAGAATGTCAAGCATGTGCAGGATGTGCTTATTGAAAAGCATGATGAGTTGGGATATAAGTCCTTCGATGTGGACACCAACGTGGGCAAGGTAGCTGTGGTGGGCGTGGGTATGAAAACGCATTCCGGCTTGGCTGCGAAGTTCTTCACCGCGCTGAGCGAGCACGGCATCAACGTGCTGATGATCTCCACTTCGGAAATTCGCATTGCCGCGCTCGTGCCGTTGAGCGAACTCGATGCCGCCGTCAAGGCGCTGCATACCGCCTATGGTCTTGACGCAGACCAAGTGGAGGCCGTTGTCTACGGCGGCACCGGCCGCTAAATTACTTCGCGGCGATATACCCCAGCGCCTTGAGCATTTCGGCGCATTCCAGTGCACCGCCCGCTGCGCCGCGCAACGTATTGTGCGCAAGCCCGACGAATTTCCAATCAAACATCGAATCTTCACGCAAACGGCCGATCGAAACGCCCATGCCGCCCGCGTAATCAACATCGAGCTTGACTTGTGGGCGGTCGTCCTCGCTTAAGTATTGGATGAACTGCTTCGGTGCGTGCGGCAAACCGAGCTCAGCGGCTTTGGAAGTGTAGTTGACCAAGCGATTCACCAGCTCGTCCTTGGTGGGGTTCTTGCCGAAGTTGATGAACACCGTGGCGGTGTGGCCGTTGAGCACAGGCACGCGAATGCACTGCGACGTGATGCGCAGCGGCCCGTCGAACGGCACAATCTCGCCCTTCGCGGCGTCCACATGGCCGAACACCTTCAGCGGCTCCTTCTCACTTTTGGCTTCTTCGCCGGAGATGAACGGGATAATGTTGCCCATCATCTCGGGCCAATCCTGGAAAGTTTTGCCCGCGCCGGAAATTGCCTGATAGGTGCTCACCACCACCTCGCGCGGCTCGAACTCCCGCCACGCGGCCAGCGCCGGCGTATAGGCCTGAATCGAGCAGTTCGGCTTGACAGCGATGAAACCGCGCGTGGTGCCCAAGCGCTTCTTCTGGTGGGCGATTACGTCGAAATGCTGCGGGTTGATTTCTGGCACCACCATCGGCACGTCCGGTGTCCAGCGGTGAGCGCTGTTGTTGGAGACGACCGGTGTTTCGGTTTTAGCGTATTCTTCTTCGATGGCGCGAATTTCGTCCTTCGGCATGTTTACCGCGCTAAACAGAAAATCGACGCCGGCGGCGACATCGGCCACATCTGCCACGTTCTCAACAACCATGCCCTTGACCGTCTCAGGCATCGGCGTCTCTATCTTCCAGCGGCCACCGATGGCCTCTTCGTAGGTCTTGCCGGCGCTGTGCGCGGAAGCGGCGAGTGTGGTCAGTTCGAACCACGGGTGGTTTTCCAGCAGCGTGACGAAACGCTGGCCAACCATGCCTGTGGCGCCGAGAATGCCGACTTTCAGTTTTTCGGACATAACAACCTCTTGTTTGTTGGACGGTGAACTGTGTGTCGTGTTCGGCAGGTTGCGTCGCGGCTGCCGCACATGTTGCTTTATTTTACGAACATACATGGGCAGCCCGTTTATGCGTTCCGCATCGTGGCGTCAAACCCGTCCGCGATGAATCGAAAGCACAGATGTCTTATTGGTATTGGGTGAAGTCCGATTCATCACGGGTGGTGATTGTGTTGTGCGGGCGATTGCCTACACTGGTAGACATGTCAATTGCATCAGCAGAAGCCGTCAAACAGCTCGACCGCATCGTGGCCTTGGGCTACCCAGACGTTGCGGACATGGACGCCGACGCATTTCGTGCGCTTGCAACCCCGCTGATCAGCGCGCTCGAACACTGCGACCTCGGCTCAAACATTTTGCTGGTGCCCACGCGCGAGCTGGTGTCTCCTGAATCGCTGATCGCCCGAACCTCCATTAACCGCATGGCTGGATTTACCACCATGCCGCCGCGCGACATTGTCAGCTTCCTGCCGCAGGATGGCTTCGAACCGCCGGAAGGCCCGTTCTATCTGGTGGTTGAGCCGCATACCGGCACTTGTTATGTGAACCGCGAGCCGGACGTGGCGCGCAAACTCATTGACGCCGACGAGCGCCTGCCCCTCACGCTGGAGGAGGGACTTGCCATCGCCACGCAGCACCCAGATTGGCTGGAGGCAAAGAATGGCTTCAACCTGCTCGGCTCGCGCAGTGCGGATGGCCGCGTGCCCAGCATTTGGATGAGCCAGAACGCACCGCGCCTGGGTGCCGTGTGGCCGAACTCGCGTCACACTTGGCTGGGCAATGCGTACTGCATGTCTCGCCGCGGTGTCAGCCTGTTTCGCTGAGTTTTGTTGATTTTTACTAATTCCCACCAGTTTTGATTCTCTGAGCTGTGGCAAGCCTGTGGCGACAAGTCTGTAGTGACAAGCTGCAATACTGAATACCATGACTGTGAACTGGATTGCGTTAATTGTAGTATTACTGGCCGGTGCTGTACTAGGCGTCGCAACGGGTTTTCTGTGGGGCAAATCGCGCGCACAGGAAGTAATACGGAACACCAACAACACTGAAACGCAAGAACTTAATCAGCAACTGCAAGCCGCGCGCACCGAAATATCACGCTTGGAAACCGCTAATGCCGAAGCTCGAGCCCAAGTCGAAGGCGCCAACCAACAGCTTGCCTTCGTCAAATCACAGCTCTCTCAAGCGCAGCAAGCCGAGCAGATTCGCATTCAGCATGAACGCGATCGCGCCGCCGCCCAAGAGGAAACCAAGCGTGCCGAACAATCGCAACGTCTGAAGGAGCAGAGCCGCGTCATCGAAGCGCTGGCACCAGTGCAGAAGAACTTGGACGCCCTGCAATCCAAGGTTGCGCAGATCGAGGAGGGGCGCAAGAAGGAAATGGGTGCGCTCGGCGAACAGCTCAAGGGCTTGGGCGAGCAGCAGTCGCGGCTCGACAAGCAGACGAATGCGCTGTCCGCTGCGTTGAGCAATAACAAGGTGCGTGGCGCGTGGGGCGAGGCACAGTTGCGCAATATCGTTGAATCGGCCGGGCTGCTCGAACATGTCGATTTTGATACGCAGGTGGTGGTCAAGGATGCTGACGGCCACGACCAGCGCCCCGACATGGTGGTGCATCTGCCTGGCGGCAAAACCATCCCCATCGATGCGAAGGTGCCGTATTCCGACTACCAGCGCGCTTGCGAGATTCCCGACAGTGCCGGCCCGGACGAGCTGGCACGCCGCAGCGAACTGCTCAAAGCCCATGCCAAAGCGTTGCGTGACCATGTGCGCGTGCTGGGTGACAAAGCATATTGGCAGGCGTTCGAGACGGCCCCTGATTTTGTCGTGGCGTTCATCCCCAACGAAGCATTGTTGCAAGCTGCCCTTGAAACAGACCCCACGTTGATGGATGATGCTTTCTCTCGCAAAGTGGCGCTCACCTCGCCCGTAACTCTGTGGGCTGTGCTCAAATCCGTGGCCTATGCCTGGCAGCAGCAAAGCTTGACGGACGACGCCAAAACGCTATTTGATTTGTCGCGCGATTTGTACGACCGATTTGCCACGCTCGGCGAGCATGCCACCAAACTTGGCACACAGATCACACGAACCGTTGCCGCCTACAACTCCTTCGCCTCCAGTTTGGAGCGCCGCGTGCTGCCCACCGCGCGCAAACTGCAAAATTTGGAACCTGCCAAGGTCATCGGCGAAGTCCCCCTGCTTGACTCCGAAAAAACCAACCTCACCGAGCTCACCGCCCCTGAAATCGTGGGCGAGGAAGAGAGTGCACAATAGGCATGACGAGAGCGGGCCGTAGGCTGGGCAGTATGAACGATTCCGGTTTTCGTGCCACAGGTCCGGCCGATTTGCGTGACGACAACACGAGTTTCGCGGCGCTTGAGCCGCGTGAGCAACTGCGTGAACTGCTGCGCGAGCATGCGGCGGGCCGCCCGTTTTGTGAGCTGGCCGCTGTCACATTCGACCATCGTGGGGCCACCATCGTGGGGCATTTGTTGCTTGACGCGCTTGAGGATGCGGGCTATTCGGTGGATGATTTTGACGCGGTGGGCGCGCTGACTGCCGCCGCCGTGCCGCTGGTCGGTTCGATGATTCAGGCCGCCGCTTCGCGCGGAGAGGACTTGGACGGGTTCGTGATGGATTTTGTCTATCCTTCCATCAAAGGCCCATCCATTGCTGGCAAGCGCGTGGTATTGCTCGACGCTTGGCTTTCGGAGAAGTCGTATGTGCAAACATCCTCGCTGGTCACCTTGCGCAACGGCAACGAGCTGAATCTTGATTGTTCGGTGGTGTCTCACGAGGGCGCCGAAGTGGTGGCTCTGGCCTCGCTGGTCGGCGGGCTGGGCAAAACCGAAGGTGTGAGTGTCGAAGTGATCAACCCCGTCACCGACGAGCGGTGCGCGCTGCCGTTCGTTGCACTGTTCGACGAGACGGAACTTCGCTAAATGCTGACTTGCTGTCGGCAAATGAGATGAGTTATGCACGAACCGAATCCGATTGACATCGCCGCGAGGGCATCGGGCGAACCGGCTTTCCGTGAGGTTGGTGTGGGGCCTTGGGCTGAAACCCACCCCGGCCAGCCGCGTCCCGACAACCCGCAATCGCCAAACTACAGCCCACGCTACGACACGCAACTGTTGGACGAAGGCGACCGCCGCAACGTGCTTGACTGCTACCGCTACTGGCGTGTAGCTGCCATCAAAGCCGACCTCGACCAACGCGGCCGGCACGATTTCGAGGTGGCAGTCGAAAACTGGACACACGATTTCAATATTGGTTCGATGGTGCGCACGGCCAATGCCTTCCAAGCGCGTCGCGTGCACATCGTCGGCCCGCACAAGTGGAATCGCAAGGGTTCGCTGATGACTGAGCTGTATCAGCATGTTGAACATCACCCTTCCATCGCTGAGCTAGTTGAGTGCTGGCATCACCGTATTGCCGGTGAAATCGCCGCTGCGCAAGCTCAAGCGAGAACCGCCGCCTTACATGCGCATTGGGCAGCAAGCGCGGATGACCCTCAAGCCGTGGCCGCCGCAACGGCACAAGTAGCCGACGCTGAAGCGCGCATTCGCGAGCTCATGTCCGCCCGTATCATTGCCCTAGACATCATCGACGGCGCAGTGCCGATGGAAACCTATGCCTTCCCCAAGCGGTGCCTGCTGCTGTTCGGCGCCGAAGGGCCAGGTCTGTCTGATAAGGCGTTGGAACTGGCCGACGATGTGGTCTACATTTCCCAATTCGGCTCCGTGCGCTCCATCAACGCCGGTGCCGCCGCGGCCGTCGCCATGCACGCTTGGATTGCCCAACATGCCTAGCTCACTCGGTAGGTCCAACGTGCCCAACACGCCTAGCGTGAGCATGCCCCGCTTTCGCTATTTCAACTGAATGCGTTGCTTTTACGTTTCCTCGCCTTCGACTGCTGCCCAGAGGCTTTCGCTCGAAATAATGCGAGCGAGATAAAACTAGACAGAAGCAAGCGAGGTGTTTAGGGGGAGGTGGGCAGAACGTGCAAATCTGTCTATTTACTTGAAATTCCAAGGAAGAACACGCCGTGTGCCCCGAAAAATAGGGGGGGGGTGACGGTATTTTATAGCTAATACATGGCTGCTTTGAGAATCGGCCATTGGGTAGTTCTGTTTACTGTAGAAAAGAGAAAAACATGTCATTCTCGCGTTCGATGCGTTCTGCGTTGGCAGCGGTGTGCGTTGCGGTTTCCATGATGTTCTCCGCCCTCGTCCCCCCCCCTGTAGCTTCTGCAGCTGAGACTTCCACGGCCGAGATTTCCACATGGCCGACAGCGCTGTCGGCTAATGTGACGACTTTTACGGTTTCTGGCACCGTGACACCAGGCGAGACCATTTCCATTCCTTCTGGCAAGAGCCTAATTGTCAA
>CAVFKU010000028.1:0-14043 GCA_963623245.1 Parabacteroides merdae | reverse complement strand
GAAGCGCTGTTTTGTGTTGAGAGCGGCGGCAAGCTGGTTTTGGATGCGGTGACCATTTCAGACAACACTGTTGATGAAAACGGTGCGGTGCATGTTGCCAAGGGTGGCCTGTTGGACTTGGGCTTCAATGTTAAAGAAGCCCGCACTGCTCCATCTATTACGGCAAATACCAATAACGGTGTCGCCAGGAATTTGGTGGTGGCTGAAGGTGCTAGAGTGCGTTTGAATGCTCAAGCCGATAAAGCGATTGGTATTTCCTATGAGGGTGATGTGACTAAGGCTGATCCTAAGACGGTGATTGAAGGTGGGCGTTATGCGCTTAGGGGCACGCAGGATACGCGAGCTAATGGCGAGACGAATATTACGTCTGATAATGCTGATCTTGAGCTGGAATATTCGTATGATCAGCTGATGTTAACCAGCACATCCATGAAGGCGTTGGTGTGGAATCCGGTGTGGTATTGGCATGCCTATGAGACAAGCTGGATTTCATTCGACACGGATACTAAAACTGTTCTTGAAAACCAGATTGGCGCAAACAATGTGACGTATATCCATGGCACAAAAGATGATGCGCGGCATTTAGATGACAGTGAGATTGCTTCCTTGGGTCAGTATGACCTGATTGTGTTGGATTACCCGTGGATTACGTTGCGTGAGGATGAGACTGCGGCTTTGAACGAGTTTTTGAATAATGGCGGTCGCATCTTCATTCAAGTTGAGAATCCAGGCTCGAACGTTAATAGGAAGGGCACATTGCAGTGTGCGCAGAAGATAGCGAAGGATTTGGGTGCAGGGTTTGATATTGATGACACTCAGTATGTCGCCGATTATGCAGCAGTAACTGTTAACACTGACAGCGCACGGGCAAAGGCGCTTCTTGGTGATATCCCAAACCATAAGTCGCTAAAGGCTGCATACATTTACTCTTCTGAGCCGACGGTGACTTGGGTGTTTAAGGGGCAAACCACTAAGGGCAGCACCAGTTATATCGTTTCAGATCAAGATGCAGGAAACAAGGACGGCAAAGCGTGGGGCGCCTTGACGGTATGTGGTGACGGCAACTATTTCTACACGGGTGCTCAATATAGCAATTACAAATATGGCAGCACATTGATGAAAAATATTGTTGCAGATTCGCGTGCAAGGCGTCTTGCTGTGGCGGCTGGTGTTAATCCGAATGAAGAATTTGCTGCACAAGCCACAATTACGCCCACTGATGGGAGTGCGGCGGTGGAATATCGTTCCGCTGCAGTCAGATTTGAAGTTCGCTGCGGCACTTGACCCGAACAGTAAGTCGGACAAGCCTGTGCGCAAAGATGATGGCAGTATCGCGCTTCCTGGAGCCGATAAGCAGACTGGCGGTGCGGATGATGTGACAGTCAAACCAAACAAGAATGGCAGCACAAACACAGATAACAGCACGATTGATACAGACGGCAATGTGAATTTGCCTGATGGCGGTAAGGTGACTTATCCTGCCGCTACAGACGGCAAATCTTCGAGCGTGACAGTGCCCGGCGGCACCACGGTCAAGTCAGACGGTTCGCTGACAGTTCCTGAGGGCGGGGACAGTGCAACTAAGTCTGATGGCACGCTGATTCCGGGCGGTTCAACCGTTAATGCGACCGGCAAAGTGACATATCGGTTTACGCTCAAATATACGGATGCCAAGGATGGTGGTGAACTCGCACCGACCAAGTACATGATGGTTTCCGAGGTTGAATTGCCTAAGATGGTCAAAACAGTTGAGGTTGCAGATTACAAAGCAAATCAGGTTGAACAACAGTTGGATACCAGCACGGATGCAGGGGCGTATACAGTGACATTCGCGTATGAAGCAGTGTCCACAACGCAAACTGAAGATAAGGGGACGACTGACGAGACGAAGTCGGATGATACCAGTTCGGATGGCACTAGTTCGGATGGCACCCGTTTGGACAAGGAAGATGTTGCTTCTCATGTGACGATTGGTGCGAATGCTACTCTCGCCTCTCATATGAATGCTGGTGGGAACGCAGCTTCCTCTTTGTCTGACACTGGCGATGAGGTTTATGTTTTGGTTCTGCTAGCTGTGTTTACCACATTGTTAGGCGCGGGCGCAAGATTTCTCGGCCGCGTTTGGAACAATAAATGTGTGTAAATGTTGACAATGAGCGCATATAAGCAATAAGGGCTGCCTTGTGTGCGATAGGATGGCGCCCATGATTGAAGTCAAGGGTCTATCTAAACGTTTCGGTGCCAAACAGGCGTTGAACGATGTCTCATTTACAGCGCAAGACGGTAAAGTAACCGGCTTCCTTGGGCCTAATGGTGCAGGCAAATCAACCACAATGCGTGCAGCTCTCGGCTTGATTCGCCCTGATGCAGGCCATGCGCTTATTGACGGCAAGCGATATGTTGCCTTGCGCTCGCCTATGCAGGCTGTGGGCGCGGTGCTTGACGCTAAGTCAGCTCATAAGGCTCGCACTGCTTACGATCACCTGCGCGCACTTGCATATACCAACAACATTCCCAAGAGCCGCGTCGACGAAGTGATTGACATGACCGGCTTGACTTCGGTGAAGAATCGCAGGGCAGGGCAGTTTTCGCTTGGTATGAGCCAGCGCTTGTCTATTGCAGCTGCGCTGTTGGGTGATCCGAAAAATCTCGTGCTGGACGAGCCGATTAATGGTCTCGACCCTGAGGGCGTCAAATGGGTGCGTGAATTGTGCCGTTATTATGCTGGTCAAGGTCGTGCCGTGCTGCTCAGTTCGCACTTGATGAGTGAAGTGGCGCTCACCGCTGACGATTTGGTGATTATTGGCCAAGGGCGGGTGCTGGAAACTGGCTCGGTGAGCGATTTTGTTGCCAAGCATTCCGGCCATTCCATTCGCATTACCACTCCTGAAGCTGACAAGTTGCGTGCAATTGCTGGCCGATTGTCTAATGTGCGGCTTGAGGTGGAGAAAAGCATCAACAACCCAACGCAGTCCAGCATGTTGCAATCTGGCACGACTGGCGAGCAGATTGTCACCTTCCATATCAGTGGCGTTGAGTTGCCTGTGCTTGCTCGCGCATGTGCGTCCGCGCAACTGGTGACCTATGAACTGGTTGAAGAACACGCTTCGCTGGAAGAAGCGTACATGGAATTGACGCACGCTTCGGTGGAATACGCTGCGGCGCAGGTGCCTGATGTGCAGCCTCATACGCGGCTCACCTCGCAGCTCGCATCCCCAGTCCAGTCACAGCTTAGCTAGGAGAAATCACGATGAGCGCAACCAATGCTTATGTTCGTGGCCGTCGCGCCGAGCGCGCAAGCCGCAATATCCGCCTTTCGTTTGGCGGTTGTCTGAAATCCGAGCTGCTTAAGCTGTGGTCTCTGAAGTCTACAAAAACGCTGCTCTTGCTTACTGTCGGCTTTATGCTTGGCATGGCTGCGTTAAGCGCGTGGAGCTGCAAGTTGATGGCATCTATTGATGTGACCACTGGCGAACAACTTAATCAGCCTCGTCCAATTGCCGAGGTTGATATATGGTCGTCAATTTCGTCTGCCTTTGTTATTGCAGCACTGGTAATCGGTATTTTCGGCGTTATGGCCATCACGAGCGAATACACCACTTCCGCAGTGCAGTCGAGCTTGGTTGCTAATCCGCGCCGTGGCTTGTTTTACGTGACTAAGTCACTTGCTGTTGCTCTGTTCTCGCTTGTGGGCGGCTTGATTGCAGTGGCCGTTGCGTACGGCATTGTCAGGTTGATGTTCAACGGTTTTGAGCTGACTGCGTTGAGCGGCGACGAATGGCGGATTGTGCCGGTGACGCTCATCGGGCTGCCTATTGTCATGGCTGCTGCTGCTCTGATGTCGCAAGGATTTGGCGCTATGGCGCGCTCCACTGTTGGTGGTGTTGTTTCAGTGGTGGTGGTGTTCATGGTGCTTTCCACAGCGCTGTCCCTTGTTTCGATGGCCACCGCGAAAGTAAGTTGGCTCAAATGGATGAGCTCGCTGTCGTCCTTGACGCCTGACAATGCTATGTCCACGTTCTTGTCTGCTGGATGCACAACTTCTTTGGGAGCAGCGGAGCATTCCTATTGGACGCCAAACTGGTGGCAGGCTGGTTTAGTGCTGCTGGCATGGTCAGTTGTTGTATGGCTGCTGGGTCTTGTCGTCACCCGCAAAGTCGACATCAAATAGGCGCGGTCTTCTTAGGTGTTCCGCCCACGCCTCATCACTGACCCCTCGCTTTTTCATATCTTGGATGGGCTCTTCTTGCAATTCATAAGCCGCGATAGACTAAAGGCGCTACTGCAAGTGCTGCGCTAGCATGCCCCGCCGCTCTAGTCTCGATATTTCTTGGGATTCGACATCATGCGGTGGGATTTGTGCTACGTTTCACAACAGCGTTTATGACAATGGTTTCCCTTTGGTTCGTATCAGGGGACAGGTATTGGCGCTGATCTCAGCCATATCACTCCTTCTTGGCGCATGCCTGCTGGTTATGCGATATCTCAGAGAAACTGAGGCGCACAGCACTTCGCGCGTGTGATGTTTTGTGCACTACTTGTTGCTGATGTCCTGTATAGCTGCCAAGAACAAGCGATTTGCGGAATATAACAATTAAGTGTCTGGTGATCCAGCAAGCGGTGATGAAAGTATGGTTTCAGTCACTCATTGCGCGCAGAGCTGTAGTTAAGCGCTTAATTAGCGAATGCTGAAATAACAGAGGTAATTTGCGATACGTAATGGCAGGAAATCATAAAAGAGAGATGTAGAAGTGCTGGAATAAAGCCATTGAGTGCAGGTCGCAGACTTTAGAACTGATATGAGCTGCAGTAGGAAACACGCTGAAACAACTTAAGCGCTTGACATACTGAAACGGCGCCATTATTCTTAGTGATACCACTTCACCGCAGACAGGCGTGGATGCCGGTCTGATAAGAAGAGGTCGTTTCAAACGGTTCGATGTAGAACCACGGAAGCGGCGGAATGGCAAGGGTGATTCCGCGTGTCCATAAAGGAAGGACTGAAAGAATGAATATCAAGAAGCTTGTTGCGGCCGGTGTGGCAGCTTTCTGCATGGTAAGCATGGCTGCTTGCGGTTCCGGCGGTTCCAGCGGCAAGAAAACTGACTTGACCTACGACAAGATCACGCTCGGTGAGACTGGCAAAGACATCACCACGACCATCAAGTTCTACAATGGGCGCACTGATATGTCCCTTGACTCCTATCCAAGTAAGAACTGGAAGGCGTACATCGCGGACTTCAACAAGCTGTATCCCAACATCACGGTTGAAGCGCAAGCAGATTCCAACTACGCCGACAATGCGTTGACCCGTCTGCAGGGCGGCGACTGGGGCGACATCATGATGATCCCTGCTGTCGATAAGTCCGAGATGTCCAACTATTTCATCTCCTATGGCGACACCGACACCATGTCCAAGCAGGTCAAACTCGCCAGCGAAAAAGCTTACGACGGCGAAAGCTATGGTGTTGCCACCGACGGCCAGACTTCTGGCGTGATCTATAACAAGAAGGTTTTCAAAGAGGCCGGCATCACCGAACTGCCGAAGACGCCTGAAGCGTTTATCAGCGCGCTAAAGGCCATTAAGAATAAGACTGACGCCATCCCGCTGTATACCAACTATGCGGCCGGCTTCACGATGGGCGCATGGGATGCCTATATCGGTACCACTGCCACCGGCGATAATACATACATGAATCAGAAGCTTGTGCACACTAAAGCTCCGTTCGCCGATCCGGGCGATGGCACCCATGCCTATAACGTGTACAAAATTCTGTACGATGCTGTGAATCAAGGATTGACCGAAGATGATTACTCCACCACGGATTGGGAATCTTCCAAGAGCATGATTAACAGCGGCAAGATTGGCACGATGGTGCTTGGCGCGTGGGCTGTCACTCAGATGCAGCAGGCCGGCGACAACGCGGACGACATCGGCTACATGCCGTTCCCGATTTCCATCAAGGGCAAGCAGTACGCCGCAATGGGCGGCAACTATTCGATGGGTATCAACGTGAAGTCTTCTAAGGAGAATCAAGAAGCTGCCATGATTTTTGTCAAGTGGCTCACCGAGAAGTCTGGCTATGCGATGAACGAAGGCGGCATCCCGATTAAGTATGGCGAAGAGGATTTGCCCTCCATTTACGAGGACTTTAAGGATGTCGAGATGGGAGTGGATGCCGATTCGCTAGAAGGTGAAGAGGATTTGTTCGCCGAAGTCAACTCTGATTCCGAGTTGGGCATCAACTCCAATGGCAACAAGCGTGTCCAAGCCATCGTTGAACACGCCGCCAATAAAGACAAGAGCTACAACGACATGGTCGCCGAGTGGAATGAGGCATGGTACAAGGCCATGCAAGACGACGGTGTTGAAGCTAAGTACTGAGTTCTCAGTATTTCAGCATTAACCTCTGGCTGATTGCGCGGGCAGTAAATCCCGCAGCATCCTTGGCAGTAGTGATACCGGCAGCTGCAGCACTGTGGTTGCCGGTATCGCCTCCACTTCATCAGATCAGTAATCTCAGCAGAAAAGAGATCATCATGACTACCGCGCTTGCGGATGCCGCGCCAACCACAGTGGCCGACATCCCCTTCAACACCCACAGGCGTGACTGGAAGAAGGGCGTTATCATCGTGTCCTTCTGTATTATTCCGGTCGCACTGCTGGTGGTGTTCACTTACTGGCCGTTCATCCAGATGTGCGGATATAGCTTTTACAAGATGAAGTACATCGGCACGCCCAAGTGGGTGGGCTTGAAGAACTACGCCGACATCTTCACGCGTCCCGAATTGCTCGCCACCTTGAAGCTCAGCCTCTATTACATGGTGGGTGCGCTGGTGCAGGTGGCGCTGGCTTTGTATCTGGCGACCGTACTCGCGTTCAAGGTGCGGGCGGGAAGCTTCTTCAAAGGTGCCATGTTCTTCCCGTATCTGATCAACGGCATCGCGGTCGGCTTCATTTTCAAGTTTTTCTATACCCGTGGCTATGTGCTTGACACTGTGCTGCAATGGTGCGGCTTCTCGCAAGAGCAGCTGCCTTACTGGCTGCGAGATCAGGCCATTAACAACTGGTCGCTGGTCGGTTCGTCCATCTGGCGCTATCTCGGCTCCACGCTGATTCTGTTCATCGGCGCCATCATGTCCATCGACTCGACGTTGTACGAAGCGGCCGAAATCGATGGCGCGAACAAGTGGCAGCAGTTCAAGCACATCATCCTGCCCGGCATCCAGACCATTCTGGTGCTCAACATCATCCTGTCCATTACCGGTTCGCTTGCTGCTTTTGAAGGCCCCTACGTTATCACTTCCGGTGCCAACGGCACCGGAACCTACATGGTGCAAATGGACAAGATCGCCCACACCGACCAGAAAGTAGGTCTCGCCTCCGCAATGGCCGTGGTGCTGCTGGTGATTATTATCATCTGCACGTTGTTGCAGAAAATCGTGATGGGAGCGCTGTTCAGGAATGCCGACGATGGCACAGCTAAGGCTGTTAAAGAGGCGCGTAAAGCTGACAAGTCTCGCCGCCGCGCTTTGAAGCGCGCCAACAAGGTGGCAGCCGGCAAAGCCCCATTATTCAAAAACGGAAAGGCGGTTGCCTGATGACTAGCACAACCATGCCCACACAGAACATACAGCAAGTCAGCTTCGGCTACCATCTGAAGCTGTGGGTGTTGAGCTTCCTGAAATACTTCAGCCTAGTGTTCATCACTTTCTGGATTCTGCTGCCGCTGGTGACCTGCTTCTTCACCGCAGCCAAGAACAACGAGGAATGGCAGTCCACTTCCGTGATGACACTGCCGAAGAACCTGTTTAACTTCTCGAACTACGTCGAGGCGTTCAAGCTGTCGAACATGGGCGTCGCATTCCGCAACTCCATTATCGTGCTGGTGGCGGTGTGCTTCCTGACCACCATCATCGGCACCCAGCTGGCGTATGTGCTCAGCCGCTTCACTTTCCCAGGCAACGCGCTGATCCGCACTGCCTTCATGATGGCCGCGCTGTTGCCGGGCATCGCCATGCAGGTGGCCGTCTATAAGATCATGGGCACATTCCACCTGATCAATTCGCTGTGGGGATACATCATCATGTCGATGGGCACCGATGTGATCTCGATTTACATCTTCATCCAGTATTTCGAGAACATCTCCATCTCACTTGACGAAGCCGCGCTGATGGATGGCGCAAGCTACTTCACCATCTATTCACGCATCCTGCTGCCGCTGCTCAAGCCGGCCATCGTGACCTGCCTGATTTTGAAGGGCGTAGGCATCTACAACGAGTACTATTCGGCCAATCTCTATCTACAAGACAAACAGAAACTTGGTACGGTGGCCATATCGCTGTATTCGTTCACCGGGCCGCAAGGGTCGAAATACAACCTGATCTGCGCGGGTGTGATTATCACGCTGTTGCCGGCCCTGATCGCGTTCCTGATCTTCCAGAAGCAGATATACAACGGCGTCGCCGCGGGCGCAGTCAAGGAATAGCGTTTCTTTCCGCCAACGGAAGGCAAGAACTTCAAATTACTTCAGGAGCAAACATGACACACACATCTCACACCTTCGCAGCGCTCGCAGGTCAGTGGACGCTGACCGCACTGAATCCCGAAGCCGTGCCGGAAGCACTGCGCGAGCAGCTGGCGGTCGGCATCCCCGCCACTGTGCCGGGCGAGGCCGCACTTGATCTGCTCAACGCAGGGCTAATCGCCGACCCGTTCGACGGTGCCAACGAGCGGGAACAGCAGTGGATTGGCGACGTGGATTGGCGCTTCACCTGTCGATTCGACTGGCATGACGATGGTTCCGAGCGCCATGATTTGGTGGCGTTCGGTCTCGATACCATTGCCTCGCTCGAACTGAACGGGCGGCATGTCGCTGAAACGCGCAATTTCCACCGCTCCTACCGATGGGATGTGCGCGATCTGTTGCGTGAGGGAGCTAACGAGCTGAGCGTGAGCTTCACCTCGCCGGTGCGCCACAGCGACGAGCAGGAGGCGCGTCGTGGCTATTGGCCGCACACCGAACATCATGCGTTCAATCAGATTCGCAAGCCCAGCTATTCCTTCGGTTGGGACTGGGGCATCGACGTGGCGAACGCCGGTATCTGGCGCGAAATCGGCATCGATTCGTGGAACGGGGTGCGCCTGAAGTGTGTGCGGCCGTTGGTGGATGTCACTGCTGAGGGCGCCGGTGTGCTCACTGTGCATGTGGAAGTCGAGCGCTCGGGTGAGGGGCGTGTGATGAATCCTGGTGAGGCTCACGGTCGGTTGAAGCCGGTTGATGTGCATGTTGCGCTTGGCGGCTTCGGTGCTGATGTCGAAACTGATATTCAAGTGCCTTCAGGTTGCAACACTGCAGTAGCGCGGCTTGCAGTTCCGAATGTGAGGCGTTGGTGGCCGTTGGGCTATGGCAGCCAGCCGCTGTACGACATCACCGTGAACGCCGGTGGGGAGGCCACATGGGAAGGACACGTTGGCTTCCGCACCGTGCACGTCGACACGCGCGCCGACGAGGCGGGCCGCCCGTTCCAGATCTACGTCAACGACGTGCCGGTGCATGCGCGCGGCTACAACTGGATTCCCGATGACGCCTATATTGCCCGCGTCACCAAGCGTGATTACGAGCGCGGCGTGCATGACTTGGTGGAATCGAATTCCAACATGGTGCGCGTGTGGGGCGGCGGCATCTATGAGGCCGACGAATTCTACGATTTGTGCGACCGCGCGGGCGTCATGGTTTGGCAGGACTTCATGCTCGCTTGTGCCGCCTACCCAGAAGACCCTGAAACCAAGATGGAAGTCGAAGCCGAAGCGCGCGAGGCCATCGTACGCCTGTGCCCGCATCCCAGCCTGATCGTGTGGAACGGCTCCAACGAAAATTATGTGGCCTACTCCGAGTGGGGCGGCTACAAGCAGGCGCTGCGTGACGACGATCGCACGGTCAACGAATACGGCTACGGCGAAAAGCCGTGGGGCGACTACTATTACTCCGAACTGTTTCCGTCACTACTCGCCGAACTCGACCCCACTCATGTGTATCTGCCGAGTTCGCCGATGAGCTTCACCAAGTTCGTGGACGCCAACTGTCACACCGACGGCACCATGCACATCTGGGACGCTTGGAACCGCAAGGATTACCGCGTCTACGCGCAATACACCCCGCGCTTCGCCGACGAGTTCGGCTATCAGGCGCCGCCCGCATTCAGCACGCTCACCCGCGTGGTGCACGACGCCAAGCTCGACCCGTTTGGCGAACAAATGCTCGTGCACCAGAAAGCTTCCGGCGGCAACTACAAGCTAGCACGCGGCATGCGCTCGCACCTGACCCCGGGCCACATCAACGACGTGAGTTTCGGCGGCGTGACCAACGGCAAGCCCTCCGACGGCGAGCACTCCTGGCTCATCGACACCGACAATTGGGCCGACATCGAAGATTGGCACTGGGCATGCCAGCTGCAACAGGCGCAGGCCATGCGCTTCGGCGTGGAGCATATGCGCTCGCTGGAGCCAGTGAATGCCGGCGCGCTGATCTGGCAGCTCAACGACGATTGGCCGGTCGTTTCGTGGGCGGCAGTGGACTTCGACGGGCATCGCAAGCCCCTGTGGTACGCCTCGCGCGACTTCTTCGCGCCGCGACTGGCCACCATCCAACCGCGCACCTCCGAGGAATATCGCGCCACCCACAGCTGGGAAGGCGAACCGAGTGCCACCGACCATCTCGAACTCATCGTGCTCAACGACACGTTGGACGCATGGAAGGGCACGTGGAAAGTCGAGCGCGTTGCGTTTGACGGCACGGTGCTGGCTAGCGAATCCTTCGATGTCACGCTGAGTGCCGTTGGGCATGCGGGCTTGCCGTTGAGCGAGGAAGTCGCCACGTTCGGCGACCCGACGTGCGAACTGCTCGTCGCCACATGTTCTGATGGCGCATTTGCCCGCGTGATCTACAACCCTGCTGAGGTGATCGACCAGGCGCTGGTGGAGCCGGGCGAAGCGCTCGGTGTCGCGGCCGTCGCCGTGGATGGCGGCTATGAGCTGACCGTCACCGCCGAAGCCTACGTGCGCGACCTGTTCTGCATGGCGGACAAGGTGGACGCGGCGGCCCGCGTGGCTGAGGGCATGATTTCCCTCCTGCCGGGCGAATCCGTCACGTTGCACATCACCGCCGCAGCGCAAGTCGAGCCAGGCGCCTTCGCTGCTCCGAATGTGCTGCGTTCGGCCAATGACCTCAAGCGCTGATTCGTCGGCCTTGATTGGGAGGAATAAGCGCTTCGGAATCGTTTAAGGTTCTGAAGCGCTTATTGTGTTCGTAATACTGGGGTTTGTGTACTATCCTTGGGCTGGAATGCGTATCAGTGATTGCTCACACGCAGTAGGGAAAGGAGCGCGCTGTGGCCGGACAGAAGAACAAGGTCACCATCTTTGACGTTGCCAAGGCGTCGGGGGTGTCTAGCAGCGCCGTCTCTTATGCGCTTAATAACAAGGCGGGCGTGTCCGAAGCAACTCGCGCAAAAGTGCTCAAAGTCGCGCAGCAGCTCGGCTGGAAGCCTAATGGCGCTGCTCAGTCGTTGGCACGGTCAAATACCAGTCGCATTGGTGTGGTGTTGGCTCGTGAAGCGCATCTGCTGTCCGTTGAACCCTACATGATGGAGCTGCTCGCAGGCCTTGGTGCCGAATTGGAACAGCATGACTACTCGTTGCTGCTGCGCTTTGCCGTGGGATATGACGCTGAGATGACGATTCTCAACGACTGGATCGCCACAGGCAGTGTGGACGCACTGCTGCTGGTCAACTTGGAAATGAATGATCAGCGCGTGGCTTTACTGAAGGAACACCCTGAGATGCCAGTGCTTGCTATGTGTGATCCGTCACTGTCAGGCGGTTTGCCTGCCTTGCGCAGCCTTGATATGCAAGCCGTGCGCGAATCTGTTTCCTACTTGCATAACTTGAGGCACCAGCGCATTGGACGCGTGGCCGGTCCAGAAAGCTTCGGCCATTCTTATATTCGTGATGCGGCGTTTTCTGACGCGGCCACTGAGTTGGGTGTGCGATACCGCTGTGTACACGCGGATTACACACCAAAAGGCGGCATCGAGGCAACTAAACTGTTGCTGTCGGTCGAGCCGCGTCCCACTGCAATCATCTATGACAATGATGTGATGGCTCTGGCTGGCATGGGTATTGCTCGTGAAATGGGCTTCGATGTGCCGCAAGATCTGTCGATTATGGCGTGGGATGATTCCTTTATGTGCACGGCAGTTTTCCCGCATTTAACGGTGATGGGGCGCGATATTGTCGGCTCTGGCCGACGCGCTGCCCGCTTGCTGCTTGATCTCATCGACGGCAAGCAAGTCACTGTTGAGGAGGAATCGCCTTACGATTTGCGTGAGCGTGCTTCCACTGGCGCGGCTCCCGTTCTTGTTGATGAGTGATTACCCTTGCTTTCTTGGTCGGCGTGGGGTTGTATTCTTAAGCGAGTTGCCTAGTGCGCGATTTGTAGCGCCTATAGGCAGCGCGTATACACACTCCTGCCGCGGAACGACCGTGGCCGAATAGTCCGAAGGAGGTGGGTGATGTCTGCGCATAAGTACGAACTGATGTTCATTGCCGATCCTGAGCTGGATGAACGCGGTCTGAAGAAGTTGACCGAACAATATCTTGGGCTCGTCACCAAAGAGGGCGGTTCTGTTGATGAACCCGATTATTGGGGGCGTCGCAAGCTTGCTTATGAGATTGCCGGCAAGACCGAAGGCAACTACGTTGTGGTGACCTACAGTGCTGAACCCGCTGTCAGCGACGAGCTTGACCGTGTGCTCAACCTCAACGAATCTGTGATCCGCACGAAGATTCTTCGCAAGGACGCCAAGTAATTTTTAATTCAGCGTTTGCTGGGTATCAAGTTGTAAGGACACGTCATGGCAGGTGAAACGATTATCACAGTGGTGGGCAACCTCACTGCGGATCCCGAATTGCGTACAACCGGCAGCGGTGCATCCGTCGCCAGCTTCACCATTGCGTCGACAGCACGCACATTTAACCGTCAGACCGGTCAGTTCGACGAAGGCCAGACGTTGTTTATGCGCTGTTCAGCATGGCGTGATCTTGCCAACCATTGTGCGCAGAGCCTGTCTAAGGGCATGCGTGTGATTGCGCAGGGGCGCTTGCAACAGCGTTCTTACCAGGCGCAAGACGGTTCCAACCGTACGATTGTGGAGATGACGGTCGACGAGATTGGTCCTTCTCTGCGATATGCCACCGCGCAAGTGACCCGCCAGTCGTCTGGTCAGGGCGGCTTTGCGGGGCGCGATAACAATGGTGGCAGCAATGGCGGTAATGCCAGCTTCGGCGGGTATTCCGGCGGTGCAAGCTATGCCGGTGGCAATGGCGGTTTCGGCGGCGGTCAGCAGAATGCTGCTCCGGCCAATCCGTCCGCCAACCAAGCTCCTGCGGCTGACCCGTGGAGTGATGGCGGCGCTGGCGGTGACGGATTCTCAACGTTCGGCGGCTCCTCCGACTTCGGTGGCAACGACGACGAACCCGAGTTCTAATACCAAGTGTAGCCAACATAGAACACTGTTAATCCCAGCGAACATACACGTATATTTATAAGGAGAACATCATGTCACGTAAAAGGCCGCAACCACCGGTCAAGCCGTTCAAGAAGAAGCCGAACCCACTGAAGGCGGCGAAGATCACCGAGATCGATTACAAGGATGTTGCGCTGCTGCGCAAGTTCGTTTCCGATCGCGGCAAGATTCGTTCCCGTCGCATCACCGGCGTTTCTGTCCAAGAACAGCGTGAGATTTCAAAGGCCGTTAAGAACGCTCGCGAAATGGCTCTGCTGCCTTACGCCACTTCCGGCCGCTAAAGCTAAGGAGGCTTTGAAGAATTATGGCTGATACCAAGGTTATTCTTACCCAGACTGTTGCCAACCTCGGTCATTCCGGTGACATTGTCGAGGTCAAGGCTGGCTTCGCCCGCAACTACCTGATTCCGCAGGGTTTTGCCTTTGCTTGGAACAAGGGCGCTGAGGCTCAGATTGC
>CAVFKU010000027.1:19529-20492 GCA_963623245.1 Parabacteroides merdae | reverse complement strand
GTGTGCTTGGCCGTTGATGGCATCCATCAGGTACCGCGCGGCGCGACGCCCGATGATTTCCGTCTCGTTGTCGATGCTGGTCAGTGAGGGGCGTGAGCTGGAGGTGAGCACGTCCCAGTTATCATGTCCAATTACCGCCACGTCGTCGGGGATACGTAGCCCTTGCTGTTTGAGTGCGTCGATGCAGCCGCGCGCCAGTTGGTCGTTCTGGCATATCACCGCGTCGAAATCAACGCCTTGGCTGAGCAACAGCCGTGTGGCCGCGCGTCCCCAGTTTTCGTCCCATTTGCCGTATCGGATCGGCCCTGCTGGTTCCAATCCCACTTCCGAAAGCGCTTCCAAAGCGCCTTTGGTGCGGTCGGTGGAAGCGGTGTATGTTTCGTCGCCGCCAATGATGGCAATATGCTTGCGTCCGCATGAAATCAGATGGTTGACGGCGATTCGTCCGGCTTCCACGTTGTCACAGGTCACCGAACAGTCGTCAGGGTTTGTTGAAGGGCCATACGCGTAGACGAGAGGCACACCCCAATCGTTGCCGAGTGAGGGGCGCGGGTTGGTTTCTCGCTGCACAATCAGCAGTCCGTCAACTTTGAGCGATAGCAGTTTTTCGACGTGCGCACGCTCCGACGCGCTGTCGCCTCGCGCGTTTGCCAGCAGCACGGATGTTGACTGCGCGCGCAGCTCGTTTTCTGCGCCAATCAGGATCGGTGTGGAGAAGCGCCCCTGTAAATCTGAGGTGACTAGCCCGATGGTGCCTGAGGTGCCTGATGCTAGTGATTGAGCGAGTTTATTGGGGGAGTAGTTGAGTTGTTGCGCTGCGGCGATCACCCGTTGCCTGGTGGATTCGGAGACGCGGGGTTTGTTGTGCAGCGCTTTGGAGGCTGTGGCTAAGGAAACGTTTGCCGCTGCCGCCACGTCTTCAAGACGTGCAGTTGAGCGGATAGTGTTTGCCATTGCTCCTCC